>NZ_BAIO01000003.1 GCF_000613305.1 Komagataeibacter kakiaceti JCM 25156 | reverse complement strand
CGGTGCTGAACTGCTCGCTTTCCGCCATGCCACGGCGGAACCACAGGATCGACAGCGCCAGCAGCGCCCCGATGCCAAACGGAATCCGCCACCCCCATGCGCCAAGCTGCGCGGGCTGAGCATGATGAACTGCAGCACCAGCAGCACCACAAGGGCCAGCAACTGCCCCATCACCAGCGTCACGTACTGGAAACTGGCATAGAACCCGCGCTGCGCCGGGGGCGCGATTTCCGAAAGGTAGGTGGCGCTGGCTCCGTATTCGCCACCCAGGCTCAACCCCTGCAACAGCCGCGCCAGCAGCAGCACGCTGGGGGCGAGCACGCCAATGCGCTCATAGGTCGGGCACAGGGCGATGGCCAGCGATCCCGTGCACATGGCCATGATCGACAGGCTCAGCGCCGCCCGCCTGCCATGGCGGTCCGCCATGAGCCCATGAGCCACCCGCCCACCGGGCGCATGAGAAAGCCGATGGCGAACACCGCCGCGCTGCGCAGCAGTTCCGTCGTGGCGTTGCCCGGCGGAAAGAAGGCATGGGCGAAATACATGGAAAATGCGGCGTAAACGTACCAATCGTAATATTCGATCAGATTCCCGGCCGAACCCGCAATAATGCTTCGTATTCTCTGGGCGGTGGTCAGTGCGCCGATCTGTGGCTGGAAAACAGGCATGATGGAAAACCTATGGACGCAAAAGGAAGACCGGAAGGGAAAGGGGGGCCCTAGCCCGCTGAACGCGAGCGCGCGGGCGTGTCGATATCGGGGATGACGGGCGTGTCCGCTTCCGCGTCACTGATGCGGCCGGACAGGGCCGCCTCCAGGCGCTCCGTATCCAGCGCGCCTTCCCAGCGGGCCAGGACGACGGTGGCCACGGCGTTGCCGATGATATTGGTCAGTGACCGGCATTCGGACATGAAACGGTCAATGCCAAGGATCAGCGCCATGCCCGCCACCGGCACATCGGGCACGACCGCCAGCGTGGCCGCCAGCGTGACAAAGCCCGCGCCGGTCACGCCCGCCGCCCCCTTGGAACTGATCATGGCGACCAGCAGCAGGCTGATCTGCTGGCCCAGCCCCAGATGGACATCCGTCGCCTGCGCGATGAACAGGGCCGAGAGCGACATGTAGATATTGGTGCCGTCAAGGTTGAAGGAATAGCCCATCGGCACCACAAGCCCGACCACCGACGGCGCGCAGCCCGCGTTTTCCATACGGGTCATGAGGCTGGGCAGGGCTGATTCGGACGAACTGGTGCCCAGGACGATCAGCAGTTCCTCACGCAGGTAGGCCAGCAGCGGCAGGATGCGAAAGCCGTTCCACCGCGCGACACCCCCCAGGATGACCAGCACGAACAGCGCGGACGTGGCGTAGAACGTGGCGACAAGGAAGGCGAGATGCACGACCGAGCCGATGCCGAACCGCCCGATGGTGAACGCCATGGCCCCCAGCGCGCCGATGGGGGCGGCGTACATGACCAGCCGCACCACCCCGAACACAAGCTGCGTCAACTGCCGCAGCAGCGTCAGGATCGCCTGACCGCGCGCGCCCATGCGTGAAAGGCTGATGCTGAACAGGATGGCCACCAGCAGCACCTGCAGTATGTCACCCGAGACAAAGGCGCTCACGATCGTATCGGGAATGATGTTGAGCAGGAAATCACCGAAGGAATGCGCCTGCGCCTTCGCCGTGTAGGCGGCGACCGCGTGCGCGTCCAGCGCCGCGGGGCTGGCGTGGATATGCGCGCCGGGTTGCACGATGTTGGCCATGACCATGCCCACCACCAGCGCCAGTGACGAGAACGTGAGAAAATACGCCATGGCCCTGGCTGCGAGCCTGCCCGCTTGCCCCAGGTCGGACAGGCTGGCCACACCCGTCACCACCGTCAGGAATATGACCGGCGGGATCACCATCTTGACCAGCCGGATGAACGCATCCCCCAGCGGCTTGAGCGCCACCGCCGCATGGGGGCAGAAATGCCCCAGCGCGATGCCCGCCACCACCGCGATGACAACCTGCGCGTACAGGCTGCGAAACAGGGAACCGCCACGCGCGCGCTGGCCCTGCGGGCGGGTCTGTGTTTCCTGTGGCATTGTGGATGGTCCTCAAGAACGGTGCGTCCACACACGCCACGGGCGGAACGCGGCAGGGACAGGGGCAGGGGCGTAATCGGCGCGGTTATCGGTTCTGACGCCGCGCCGGCCCGGCGGGCAGGCCGGATGCGGCGCATTCCGCTCGGTGCATATCACGGTTGCCATATATTCCAAAAAAACATGAAGGCTTTACATTGGCGGTATGACAGGGCACGGACCTGATTTGTTCTTTCTGATGGGAAACATCCTGCCATGTCCGATATGCCCGCATCCGCCATTGTCTGGATCGCAATGCTGTGCGCGGGTGCGGCATGCCTGATTTCCCTTGTCGTGCTGCGCCGTGTCACGCAACTGGCGGGCCAGCAGGCGGATGGGGATGCGCTGGCGCGGCTGTGTATCATGATGGAGCGCGAGACCGCCGCCCGCGTGGCGGAAAACGACGTGCAGCGCGCCCGCATGGCGGAAATGGAGCGGGTGCTTGCCACCCGGCTGGACCAGCGCCATCAGGAAATGACGGAAACCTTCAACCGCATCGCCCGCATGATGGGGCGCGACCTGTCCGAAATGCGGGTGACACAGGCTGAATCCCTGCGTGAAATGGCGGAGGAGGGCAGGCGGCAGAATGATGAACTGCGCGCCGCCGTGAACGAGCGCCTGCACCAGGCGGTGGAAAAGCAGATGCAGACTTCCTTCCAGCGCGTGCTGGAGCAGATCGGGGCGATGCAGAAGGCGATGGGCGAGGTCTCGGCCATGACCGCGCAGATCGGGGATCTCAAGCGCCTGTTCGCCAACGTGAAGACCCGGGGCGGCTGGGGGGAGGCCCAGTTGCGCACCATTCTGGACGATGTGCTGCCCCAGGGCGCGTATGAAACCAACCGCCGCCTGCGCGATGACAGCCGTGAAGTGGTGGAATTCGCGGTCCGCATGCCGGTGCGCGCCACGGTCGCCCCCGTGCTGGCCATTGATTCCAAATTCCCGACCGAGGCGTATGAGCGGCTTTTGCAGGCGGTGGAGGACTGCAACCCCGAGGCCGAGCGCGCCGCCCGCCGCGCGCTGGAAACCACGCTGCGGATCGAGGCGCGCAAGATCGCGACCAAATACATCGTTCCCCCCGTAACGGTGGAATTCGCGGTGCTCTACCTGCCCACCGACGGGCTGTACGCGGAGGTGGCGCGGATTCCCGGCCTGCTGGATGAGATCGGCCGCGCCTATCGCGTCATCGTGATGGGGCCGGGGCTGATGCCCGCCATGCTGCGGACCATCCATCTTGGTTACGTGACGCTCGCGCTGGAAAAGCGTACCGATGACATCGCCCGCCTGCTCGGGGCCACGCGGCAGGAAATGCTGCGCATGGATGGCGTGCTGGAAAAGCTGGCCCGCAATGCCTCCGCCATGTCCTCCTCCATCGATGAGGCGCGCAGGCGCACCGGCGCCGTCACCCGCAGGCTGCGCGAACTGGATGTGGACACCCGCACCGACACCCCCGCGCCGGACAATACCGCCACGCCGCCACGCCCGGCGGACATGACGCCCCTGTGGGCAGGGGACGGGGCGCGGGAAGCCGGGCATGGCTGAAACCGATTTTAATTGGCCCGCTTCCGGCCCGCGCGGCATAAGTGAGGGGACCATGAACGCGCCATCCGAAATCCCCCCCCTGAACCCGTGCCGTCGGCCACGCCCCGGCCCGTGGCCGCGCCGCGCATCCTGCTGGTCGAGGATGACAGCAAGATCGCGCAGGAAGTGATCGAGGAACTGGAAAGCCGGGGCTTTCTTGTCCAGCACGAGGCATCCGGCGCGGCGGGGCTGTCGATGGGGCTGAGCATGCATTTCGATGTCATGATCGTGGACCGCATGCTGCCCGAACTCGATGGCCTGACGCTGATCGAGACCCTGCGCGAGCGCAAGGTCCATGTGCCGGTGCTGGTGCTGTCCGCCCTTTCGGCGGTGGATGACCGGGTGAGCGGGCTGAAGGCGGGCGGTGACGACTACCTGACCAAGCCCTTCGCCATGGAGGAACTGGCCGCCCGGCTGGAGGCCCTGCTGCGCCGCCCGGACAATTCACGCCAGACCATGCTGCGCGCGGGCCCGCTGGAAATGGACCTGATCGAGCGCACGGTCATGCGCGAGGGCGTGCCGATCGAGCTGCTGCCACGGGAATTCCGCCTGCTGGAATATCTCATGCGCCGCCCCAACCAGGTGCTGACGCGCAACATGCTGCTGGAGGATGTGTGGAATTACCGCTTCATTCCCCAGACCAACCTTGTGGATGTGCATATCGGCAAGCTGCGCCGCAAGATAGATGAAAGCGGCAGGCCCGCCCTGATCCAGAGCATCCGGGGCGCGGGGTTCATGCTGCGTGTTTCGTAACGAGCTGTTCCGTACCGCCACCTTCCGCCTGACGCTGGCGGTGGTGGCGGCCATGATCGGCTCGGCGGCGTTGCAGTTCTTCTTCGGTTACAGTCAGGCCAATGTGTTCGAGGCCCGGCGTTCGGACATGCTGCTGCTGCGCGAGGCCAGCATCCTGCAACGTGAAACCCCGCAGGAACTCGAACAGCAGGTGCGCGACCGCGCGACAGATGACCTGCGCATCCTGCTCAACGTCACCACCCTGTTCGATGCCGGCCAGCATTACATCGTGGGCGACCTGCATAGCTGGCCCACCGGGCTGGTGGCGGACGGGCATGTCCATGTCATCGAGCCCGAAGCGATGGAGGGCGGATCCTCCACCGCCCTGCGCATGGTCGCCGTGCCCGTGCGGGGGGAGCGCTACCTCGTGCTGGGGCGCAGCCGGCACATGCGCACCGAACTGCGGCTCATGATGCGGCACTCCATGCTGGTCTCGATCGTGCCGACCGTCCTGTTCGCGCTCATGACCGGCATCATCCTCAGCCACCGGGCGCTGTCACGCGTCAAGGACATGCATGAGGCGATCGATCGCATCATGGAGGGCGACCTGCACGAGCGCCTGCCCGCGGGCCGGCAGAACGACGACCTCCAGCGGCTGGCGGGCAGCGTCAACCGCATGCTGGACCGGCTGGAGCAGCTGCTCGATGAAATACGTGACGTGGGCAACGACATCGCCCACGACCTGCGCACGCCGCTGGCGCGGGTGCGCGCGCGCCTTGACCGCGCGCTGAACGCGGACCATTCGGCCCAGGCGCTGCGCAATGTCATGTCACACACCATTGATGATCTTGACCAGTCATTCGCCATCATCACCGCGCTGCTGCGCATAGGCGAGATCGAGAACGGGCGGCGGCGCGCGGGGTTCGGCGTGGTCGATCTCGATGCGCTGGTGGCGGATATCATCGATCTGTATGAACCCATAGCCGAGACCAAGTATAGTCCTTTCCCATGAGACGGATGGGGAGCCGATACATGTGCAGGGGGACCGTGACCTGCTGATCGAGGTGCTGGCCAATATCGTGGACAACGCCATCAAATTCACGCCCGAGCGCGGACGGGTGGACATCCGCACCTGCATGAACGAAGCTGCGCCCTGCTGAGCATAGCCGATACCGGCATCGGCATTCCCGTCGGGGAGCGCAAGGCGGTGACGGGGCGCTTCTACCGCTCGGACAAAAGCCGTCACATTCCCGGCAGCGGGCTGGGGCTCAGTCTGGTGTCGGCCATTCTGGCGCTGCACCACGCGCGGCTGGAGATCACCCAGTCACGCGTGCATGACACGCTGCCGGGGGCCACCATGAGCATTGTTTTCCCGCCGGGCAGCGTGGTGACGCCGGGAAACTAAATTGAAATTTCATTTGCCACCCGTTGCACCCCCATTAACACCAGAAGGACAGACGGGGAGATAGAGATGCGAGAAGACCACCTGTTCCGGGCGCAGCCAGCATGCGGCGCGCGGCCCGCGACGAGGGGTAGGCCGCTCCAGCGGAGGATGACGGGCCGCGCATGAACGGTATTGTCGTTACCGCGCTCAAGCGGCCCTATACTTTCGTTGTCCTTTCGATCCTGATTGTCGTGTTCGGTGTGCGGGGCCTGCTGCGCACGCCGACGGACGTGTTCCCCAGCATCAACATCCCCGTGGTCGCGATCTGCTGGACCTATACCGGCCTCATGCCCGAGGACATGTCCGGCCGCGTGGTCTATTATTACGAACGCGCGCTCACCGCCACGGTGAACAATATCGAACATATCGAGAGCCAGTCCTATTACGGGCGCGGCATCGTGAAGGTGTTCTTCCAGCCCGGCACCGACACCGCCGTGGCGCAGACCCAGATCACCTCCGTCTCCCAGACCGTCATCAAGCAGATGCCCGCAGGCATGACGCCGCCGCTGGTGCTGACCTACAACGCCTCCTCCGTGCCGGTGCTGACGTTGCAGGTTTCCTCCGATTCCATGACGGCGTCACAGATTTACGACATGTCCTCCAACCTGATCCGTCCGGCGCTGGTGTCGGTCGCGGGGGCCGCCATTCCCAATCCATACGGGGGGCAGCCGGGCAATATCATGGTCGATCTGGACCAGAGCAAGCTGCTGGCCCACGGGCTTTCGGCAACCGATATCGGCAATGCGCTGGGCAAGCAGAACATCGTGCTGCCCGCGGGCGACCAGCAGATCGGCGCGTTCGACTGGATGGTCCAGACCAATGCCTCGCCCGATGAGATCGACACGTTCAACAACATGCCCATCAAGCAGGAAGGCAATTCCGTCGTCTACCTGCGTGACGTGGCATGGGTGCATGCCGGCGGGCCGCCACAGACCAACATGGTGCTGGTCAAGGGGCATCAGGCCGTCCTGATCGTCATCATGAAAAGCGGCGACGCCTCCACGCTGTCGGTGGTCAGCGGGATCAAGGGGCTGCTGCCCTCCATTGTCAGGACGCTGCCGCCGGGGGTCGACATCACCGTGCTGGGCGACGCCTCGACCTTCGTGAAGGAGGCGGTGCGCGACGTGGTGCAGGAAATGGGCACCGCCGCCATGCTGACCAGCCTTGTGGTGCTCCTGTTCCTGGGGTCGTGGCGATCGACCGTCATCATCGCCACCTCCATCCCGCTGGCCATGCTGTGTTCGGTCATCGGGCTGGGGGCGGCGGGGCAGACCATCAACGTCATGACGCTGGGCGGTCTGGCGCTGGCGGTGGGTATTCTGGTGGATGACGCGACCGTCATGATCGAGAATATCGACGCGCATCTGGAAATGGAGAAGGATCTGGAAACGGCCATCATCGACGCCGCCAACCAGATCGTCATTCCCACATTCGTCTCCACGCTGTGCATCTGTATCGTGTGGATGCCGCTGTTCCAGTTGACCGGCGTGGCGGGCTGGCTGTTCATGCCGATGGCCGAGGCCATCATCTTCGCCATGATCGCGTCGTTCATCCTGTCGCGCACGCTGGTGCCCACCATGGCGAAATACATGCTCGCGGCGCAGGTGGCGGCCCATGCCCGTGAAAAGGCGGAAGGCGGCCATCACGCCCCGCGCAACATCTTCGGGCGCTTCCAGCAGGGGTTCGAGGTCAGGTTCGTCACGTTCCGCAACCGTTACCGCGGCCTGCTGGAGCACCTGCTTTTCATCCGCGGGAAGTTCGTGCCGGTTTTCGCGCTGGCGGCGTTCTGCTCGCTCGGGCTGCTGGTCTTCGCCGGGCAGGACTTCTTTCCTGAGATCAATTCCAACGCGCTGGCCATCCACATGCGCGCGCCCATGGGCACCAAGATTGCCGAGGCAGGCAAGATCGCCATGCTGGTGAACGACGAGATCGAACGCCTGCTGCCCAATCAGGTCGAGGGGATCGTCAACAACTGCGGCCTGCCGTTCAGCCCGCTCAATCAGGCCTTCATTCCCACGCCGACCGTCGGCGCGCAGGATTGCGACCTGACGGTCACGCTGAAGAATGACGAAGCCCCGGTGGCCGAGTTCCGTGGCATCCTGCGCAAGGGGCTGGCCCAGAAATTCCCCGGCACCGAAATCACCTTCATGCCTGCCGACCTGACGGCGAAGATCCTGAATTTCGGCCTGCCCGCGCCGCTGGACATACAGGTATCGGGCCGCAACCTGTACGCCAATTTCGACTTTGCCCAGAAACTGGCGGAAAAGCTGCGCCATGTGACCGGCATTGCCGATGTATCGGTGCAGGAACCGCTGAACACGCCCACGCTGCGCGTCAACGCCCGGCGCACCTACGCGCTGGGCACGGGCCTGACCGAAGCGGACGTGGCGAACAACGCGCTGGCCGTGCTGTCGGGCAGCGGGCAGGTCGCGCCCACCTACTGGCTGGACCCCAAGACGGGGGTTTCGCATCTGGTGGATATCCAGACCCCGCTCCAGTTCCTCCAGACCATGAACGATCTGGAAACCATTCCCATCGACAAGGGGGATGGCAACCCCGGCGACCGGCCGCCCCAGATTCTGGGCGGGCTGAGCCAGATCGTGCAGACCGGCACGCCGGGCGAGGTCTCGCATTACAACATCATGCCGGTATTCAACATCTACGCCTCGAACGAGGGGCTGGACCTCGGCGCGGTCTCGCGTGAGGTCAACCGCGTGGTCGATGCGGCCAGAAAGGAACTGCCCACGGGCTCCAGCCTGGCGGTGCAGGGGCAGGCCGCGACCATGAACGGAGCCTACACGCAGCTTATCGGCGGTCTCGCCATGTCGATCCTGCTCGTGTACCTCATCATCGTGGTCAACTTCCAGTCGTGGCTTGACCCTTTCATCATCATCACCGCGCTGCCCGGCGCGCTGGCCGGGATCGCGTGGAGCCTGTTCCTGACGCATACCGCCCTGTCGGTTCCGGCCCTGACGGGGGCGATCATGTGCATGGGCACGGCGACGGCCAACTCGATCCTTGTCGTCTCCTTCGCGCGGGAGCGGATGGATGTGCATGGCGACGCCATCCGCGCTGCGATGGAGGCGGGCTATGAACGTATCCGCCCGGTGCTGATGACGGCCTCGGCCATGATCATCGGCATGCTGCCCATGTCCCTGAGCAATTCGCAGAACGCGCCGCTGGGCCGCGCCGTCATGGGCGGCCTGCTGGTGGCGACCTGCGCCACGCTGTTGTTCGTGCCCTGCGTGTTCGCGCTGATCCATTCCCGAAAATCCAAGAAGACCGCCATCCGTGAAGGAGAGCATGCATGACCGCCTCAGGGGAAAACCAGACGCCGCGCCGGTCCGGGCGCGGGCGGCTGTACGTCGCTGTTGGCGGGATCGTGCTGGCCGCTGTCGTGGTGGGCGGAATCGTGGAGCGCCGGATGCATGTCGCCCATCTGAGGGCGGCGGCGCAGGACGCGGCCATACCCCGTGTACAGATCATCATGCCCGAAAGGGGGCCGAAGACCCGCACGCTGGACCTGCCGGGCAATATCTCCGCCTGGTACCAGGCGCCCATTTACGCGCAGGTCTCGGGCTATGTGCAGATGTGGTACAAGGATATCGGGGCCAAGGTGAAGGCGGGTGAAATCCTCGCCACCATCGACACGCCGGGCCTGGACGCGCAGTACGCGGCGTCGAAGGCGAATTTCGATGTCGCCATGGCCCGCTACCGCCTGGCCCAGATCACGGCGCGGCGCTGGCGCGCGCTGCAGGGCACGCAGGCCGTGTCCCAGCAGGAAGTGGACGTGCAGGTGGCCGATGCCGAGGTCAGGGAGGCGGAGGTCGAGGCCGCCCGGCATGAGGTCTCGCGCTACGCCGCCCTGATCGGGTTCAAGCAGCTTGTCGCGCCGTTCGATGGCGTGGTGACATCCCGTCTGGCCGATGTGGGCGATTATGTGAACGCGGGCGGGGGGGACGTGTCCTCACGCGGGACGGCGACCGAGCTGTTCAGTGTGGCCGATGTGCACCGCATGCGCATATTCGTCTCCATCCCGCAGGATTACGCGGACATCATCAGCCCGAAACTGACGGGCGACGTGTCGGTGCCGCAGTATCCGGGCCGGATATTCCAGGCCAGGTTCCTGGCCACCGCGCGCGCGTTCAACGCGGGCACCCGCACCGTGACCACGGAACTGGTGGTGGATAACGACAAGCATGAACTGTGGCCGGATTCCTACGCCAATATACATTTTGTCGCACCCGGAGACCCGGATATCCTGATAATTCCCGAAGGCGCGCTGGTGTTCCGCGCGCAGGCATGCAGGTGGCCGTGGTGGACGAGGATAACCGCATCCGCCTGCGCAATGTGACGGTGGGTACCAACCTGGGCACGAAGGTGCAGATTCTGGCCGGGATCGGGCCGAAGGACCGGATTGTGAACAACCCGTCCGCGGGGCTGCTGGAGGGCCAGAAGGTCTATCTGGTCGGCGCCACGCCGGGATATAACGACGCCGGGGCCACGGCCTCCCCCGCTGTCGGAAAGGGAGACGACGTGCGGGCCATGCCAGCGGGTGACAGTAACACGAATGACGCGGGGGTGCGTCAATGAATGCAGCACCGCGTAGCCGGTCCTTGCCCCCCCTGTCCCGTCGCATGGTCTCACTTGCCGGCTGCGCCGTTCTGGCCAGCAGCCTTGGCGGGTGCGTGGATCTCGCCCCCAGGTATCGCCACCAGCACTACCTGCTGTCCGATGACTGGAAGGGCGATGGCCTCATGCAGTACGGCAAGCCCAGCGACGCCGCGCCGCGGGGGGACTGGTGGGCCGTGTTCAATGATTCCACCCTCGATGAACTCGAGGAACGCGCCAGCCGCCTGAACCCCAACCTGCAGGCGGATGCGGAAACCTTCACCCAGGCGCGCGACATCGCGGCGGAGGCGCAGTCCAACCTCTACCCGCAGATCACCGGCGGGGCCGGGGCATCGCAGAATCAGGCATCCCAGCATCGGCTGTGGCGTGGCGCGGGGTCGCAGGGGCCGACCTACATGTCATCCGAGCAGTACAGCGCCACCGCGCGGTGGGAGCCGGATTTCTGGTCCTCCATCCGCAACCGCAGGCGTGTGCAGCAGCGCATGGCGCAGGCGGCGGCGGCCGATTTCGCGACCGCGCGGCTGAGCATCCAGTCCGAACTGGCCAATGACTACATGCAGCTGCGCGGCATGGACGCGCAGCACGCCGTCTATCTCGACTCGATCCATTATTACGAGACGGCGGTGCAGATCACGAAAATGCGGCAGGCGGGGGCGATCGCGGCGGGCATCGACGTCTCGCGCGCGCAGACCCAGCTTTTCTCCACCCAGGCGGCCGATACCGACCTTCAGGCCCGGCGCGCGGTGATGGAGCACGCCATCGCCATTCTGGTCAATGTGACTCCGGCTGACTTCCACATCACGCCCCGTTCGCAGATCAGCTTTCCAAAGGTCAGGATTCCGGTGGGGATTCCCTCCACCCTGCTCGAACGCCGCCCCGACATCGCCAGCGCGGAGCGGCACATGGCGGCGGCCAACCGGGCCATCGGCGTGTCACGCGCGGCCTTCTATCCGCATGTACCTTCAGCGCGACGGCCGGTTTCATGGATAACGGCTTCACGCTCGATAAAATCGCGAATGGCATGTACAACTATGCCGCGCAGGCGGTCCTGCCGCTGTTCCAGGGCGGGTTGCGGCGCGCGGAACTGCAACGCAACTGGTCCCAGTACCGCCAGTCGGAAGATCAGTACCGCGCCACCGTGCTCGACGCCTTCAAGGACGTGGAGGACGGGCTGAGCATGACGCATGGCCTCGATGTGGAGGCCGCCCAGCAGGCCGAGGCGGTGCAGGCCTCCATGCGCACGCAGAACATGACCATGCAGCTCTATACCGGCGGCCTGACCAATTATCTGGACGTGGTGGTGGCGCAGGTGGCCGCCCTGCAGGCCCGCATTGCCGAAGTGCAGGTGGAAACCCGCTACATGCAGGCGCAGGTGGAGCTCATCCGCTCGCTCGGCGGGGGGTGGACCACGGCGGAACTGCCCAACAACAAGCAGATCCGTCCGTTCTCGCCGCTGCAGTACACCCACCTGAGCATGCCGACGCCGGTCAAGGGCGTCAGCGTGGATAATGGCCCCGAATCCCATGACCTCTCAGGCAAGGGATTTCATGACGGGGACTTGACAGGCACCCCTAAACAGCGGTAGGTGCGCGCCTCTTATCGGAACGCGGGAGGTCGCGCGCCGCGCCCCATCGGGGCGAGGGCCGGCCACCAGAACCGCGGTCCGGGTGAAACAGTCAGGAGCCCCGGATATGGCCAAAAAAATCGTTGGCTACATCAAGCTGCAAATCCCCGCCGGCAAGGCGAATCCGTCCCCGCCGGTTGGTCCGGCGCTGGGTCAGCGCGGCCTGAACATCATGCAGTTCTGCAAGGAGTTCAACGCGAAGACACAGGGTCTCGAACCCGGTATGCCGATTCCCGTCGTCATCACCGCGTATGCCGACCGTACGTTCAGCTTCATTACCAAGACCCCGCCGAACACCTACTTCCTTATGAAGGCCGCCAAGATTTCCAAGGGCAGCTCGACCGTAGGCAAGGCCGCGTCCGTTGGTAAGGTCACGATCGCGCAGCTGCGCGAGATTGCTGAAACGAAGCAGAAAGACATGAACGCCAACGATATCGACGGCGCCGTGCGCATGCTGGCGGGTTCCGCCCGCTCCATGGGCCTCGACGTGGTGGAGGGCTGATTACAATGGCAAAGAACAAGCGTCTGACCGCAGCCCGCGCCGCTGTCGATTCCAGCAAGCAGTACGGCCTCGATGAGGCCATCAGCCTGGTCAAGAACAACGCCAAGGCGAAGTTCGACGAGACGGTTGAAATCTCCATGAACCTGGGCATCGACCCGCGTCATGCCGACCAGATGGTCCGTGGCCTGCTGTCCCTGCCCAACGGCACGGGCAAGACCCTGCGCGTTGGCGTGTTCGCCCGTGGCCCCAAGGCCGAGGAGGCGAAGGCTGCTGGCGCCGACGTGGTTGGCGCCGAAGACCTGGCCGAAAAGGTGCAGGCTGGCGAGATCGCGTTTGACCGCTGCATCGCGACGCCGGACATGATGGCGCTGGTCGGCCGTCTGGGCAAGATCCTCGGCCCGCGTGGCTCATGCCCAACCCCAAGCTGGGCACCGTGACCATGGACGTGAAGGGCGCGGTTTCCGCCGCCAAGTCCGGTCAGGTCGAGTACCGCGCCGAAAAGGCCGGTATCGTGCATGCGGGCGTTGGCAAGGCTTCGTTTGACGAATCCAAGCTGGCCGAGAACATCCGTGCGTTCGTGGACGCCGTCCAGAAGGCCCGTCCCACGGGTGCGAAGGGCACGTATGTGAAGAAAATCGCCCTGTCCTCCACCATGGGGCCGGGTGTTACGGTTGATGTGTCCGCCTTCACGGCGGCCTGACATCAACTGAAGAATGACTCCGCCCCGCAAGGGGTGGGGGACAGGGGATGGGAGGCTGGCTTCCCATCTTCCGAACCTGTCCATGACCGGATGTGGCGAAAGCCTTGATTGCCCATATGGCTACAGCCGGGAGACGGGGATTGCCGGATCGGGGCGAAAGCCCACACTGGTTGTTCCGTTTGAAAGGACAGGCGAACCGGGATGCCATCGGCCTGCCGTGGCGCCCCAAGGGTAAACCCTATCCGCCGGTTTTCGCTGGCGGATGATGATGGAGACGGGATTTGGACCGTACGGAGAAGCGGGAGTTTGTTGCCTCCCTCGCAGCCGTGTTCGCTGAGACGTCCATGGTCATTGTCACCCGTAATGACGGGCTGAGCGTGCTGATGTGACGGATCTTCGGCGTCGCGTGCGTGCGGCTGGAGCTACACACAAGGTCGCGAAGAACCGGCTGGCCTCTCTCGCCCTGGCAGGGACCCAGTTCGAAGGCATCAAGCCGCTGCTGAAGGGGCCGACCGCGTTGTCGTGGGCGGATGAACCGTGGCCGTGGCGAAGGTGCTGGTCGAGTTCGCCAAAACCAATGACAAGCTTGTTCTGCTCGGTGGATCGCTTGGTGCCCAGACGCTCGATGTCGAGAGCGTCAAGGCCCTGGCCGAACTGCCGTCCCTGGATGCCCTGCGGGCGAAGCTGGTGGGGATGATCTCCACGCCGGCAACGCGCATCGCGGGCGTGCTCCAGGCGCCGGCCGGACAGCTTGCACGGGTTTTTGGTGCCTATGCCAAGACGGGCGAAGCCGCCTGAGACCCCATGGCCCGGTCCGCCGGGTCATCAACAAAATGGCATTTTCCCGAAAAAACGGGATTGTGCTGTGCCAACCAGTGTATAAATTAGGAAGACTGAATTATGGCCGATCTGAACAAGATTGTCGAAGACCTGTCCGCTCTGACCGTTCTGGAAGCTGCTGAACTGTCCAAGCTGCTGGAAGAAAAGTGGGGCGTTTCCGCCGCCGCTCCGGTTGCCGTTGCCGCCGCTCCGGGTGGCGCTGCCGCTGCTCCGGCTGAAGAGAAGACCGAATTCGACGTTGTCCTGACCAAGGCGGGCGACAAGAAGATCAACGTGATCAAGGAAATCCGCGCGATCACGGGTCTGGGCCTGAAGGAAGCCAAGGATCTGGTCGAGGGCGCGCCCAAGACCGTCAAGGAAGGCGCCAGCAAGGATGAAGCCGAGAAGATCAAGAAGACCCTTGAAGACAACGGTGCTTCTGTCGAAGTTAAATAAATCGGCCCAACTGGATGCGTCCATGGTGGCGTAACCGGGTTGAGATATTCAGGTGAGGGTGGAAACCATCAGGTTTCCGCCCCCTTGGCCGTTACAGGCGCCCTGGCCGCGAGGCTTCGGGCGCCTTCGGTGGTAGATAGGGTCGGGCCGGTTGCAAGCCGGACTGATCCGCCAAGGATTTTCAAGGGCCGCGCAGTCCATGTGACATTCGTGTCATGACCGTGCGGGCCTGTGTGGATGGGGGCAGGATAGGCGATGAACGCGGTTACAAAATCGTTCACGGGACGCAAACGCATCCGCAAGAGCTTCGGGCACATACCCGAGGTCGCTCCGATGCCCAATCTGATCGATGTGCAGCGGGCCAGCTACGAAACATTCCTCCAGATGAATGTGGCGCCCGACAGCCGGACGTCAACGGGCCTGCAGGAAGTGTTCCGTTCCGTCTTCCCGATCAATGATTTTGCCGGGCGCGGACGACTGGAATTCGTCAGCTACGAACTGGAAGAGCCGAAATACGACGTTGAGGAATGCATCCAGCGCGGCCTGACCTTCGCCGCACCGCTGAAGGTGATCCTGCGTCTGATCGTGTGGGACGTGGACGAGGACACCGGGTCACGCTCGATCCGCGACATCAAGGAACAGCCGGTCTACATGGGCGACATGCCGCTCATGACCGATAACGGCACCTTCGTCATCAACGGCACCGAGCGCGTCATCGTCAGCCAGATGCACCGCAGCCCGGGCGTGTTCTTCGATCATGACAAGGGCAAGACCCATTCCTCGGGCAAGTTCCTGTTCGCCGCGCGCGTCATCCCCTATCGCGGTTCCTGGCTCGATTTCGAATTCGACAGCAAGGATCTGATCTACGTCCGCATCGACCGCAAGCGCAAGCTGCCGGTCACCACGCTGCTGTACGCGCTGGAAGGCGCGGCATCCGAAGCCGCGCGCGCCGCCAAGGCCGCCGAGGGCGGGGATGTGGAAGCCATGGAAATCCGTGGCATGGATCCCGATGAGATCCTGAGCTACTTCTATGGCAAGGTCGAGTTCACCAAGACCGCGAAGGGCTGGGCCCGTCGTTTCGACGCGGAAGCCTTCCGTGGCCAGAAGCTGCTCGAGCCGCTGATCGACGCCCAGACGGGTGAGGAAGTGGCTCCCGCCGATGCGAAGCTGACCGCCCGCATGGTGCGCAAGATCGCTGAGACCACCAAGGAAGTGCTGGTTGGTCCCGCTGGCCTGATCGGGCGTTTCATCGCATCCGACATGGTCAACGAAAACACCGGCGAGATCTATGCCGAGGCGGGCGACGAACTGACCGAGCAGAAGCTCGAGGAACTCGACGCCGAAGGCCTGACCACGCTGACCACGCTGGCGATCGACGCCACGAACGGCCCGTGGATCCGCAATACGCTGGCGGTGGACAAGAACACCTCCCGCGAGGATGCGCTGACCGACATCTACCGTGTCATGCGCCCCGGTGAGCCGCCGACGCCGGAAACGGCGGAAGCCATGTTCTCCGGCCTGTTCTTCGATCCGGACCGCTACGACCTGTCCGCCGTCGGCCGCGTGAAGATGAACATGCGCCTGGGCGTGGATGTGCCCGATACGGTGCGCGTGCTGCGCAAGGAAGACATCCTGCGCACTGTCAAGATCATGTGCGAGCTGAAGGATGGTCGCGGCACGATCGATGACATCGACAATCTGGGTAACCGTCGCGTCCGCTCGGTTGGCGAACTGATGGAGAACCAGTACCGCGTCGGCCTGCTGCGCATGGAGCGCGCCATCCGTGAGCGCATGGGTTCGGTCGATATCGATACGGTCATGCCGCACGACCTGATCAACGCCAAGCCGGCTGCCGCCGCGGTGCGCGAGTTCTTCGGCTCGTCCCAGCTCAGCCAGTTCATGGACCAGACCAACCCGCTTTCGGAAGTGACCCACAAGCGTCGCCTCTCGGCGCTTGGCCCGGGCGGCCTGACGCGTGAGCGCGCGGGCTTCGAGGTCCGTGACGTGCATCCGACGCATTATGGCCGTATCTGCCCGATCGAAACGCCGGAAGGCCCGAATATCGGTCTGATCAACTCGCTCGCCACCTATGCCAAGGTGAACAAGTACGGTTCATCGAGACCCCGTACCGCATGGTCGAGAACGGCGTCCTGCAGGATGGCTGGAAATACCTCTCCGCCATGGAAGAGGAAAAGCTGATCGTCGCGCAGGCCGACGCCAAGCAGGACGCGCAGGGCCACCTGACGGACGATCTGGTTTCGGTGCGTCGTGGCGGTGACTTCCGTCAGGTTCCCCCCACCGAGGTAACGGCCTGCGACGTCTCGCCCAAGCAGCTTGTCTCCGTCGCGGCGGCGCTCATTCCGTTCCTTGAGAACGATGACGCGAACCGCGCGCTGATGGGCTCGAACATGCAGCGTCAGGCCGTGCCGCTGGTGCGCTCGGATGCGCCGCTGGTCGGCACCGGCATGGAAGCCGCCGTGGCGCATGATTCGGGTGCGGCCATCGTGGCGCGCCGCCATGGCGTCGTGGACCAGATCGACGGTGCGCGTATCGTTGTCCGTGCGACGGACGAAGGTGGCGCGACGCAGGGTGTGGATATCTATCGGCTGCGCAAGTACATGCGCTCCAACCAGTCCACCTGCATCAACCAGCGTCCGCTGGTCCGGGTGGGCGATCAGGTCCGCGCGGGCGAGATCATCGCGGATGGTCCGTCCACCGAGCTGGGTGAACTGGCGCTGGGCCGTAACGTGCTCGTCGCGTTCATGCCCTGGAACGGTTACAACTTCGAAGATTCGATCCTGATTTCCGAGCGGATCGCGCGTGACGACGTGTTCACCTCGATCCATATCGAGGAATTCGAGGTCATGGCCCGCGACACCAAGCTGGGTCAGGAAGAAATCACGCGCGACATTCCCAATGTCGGCGAGGAAGCCCTGCGCAACCTCGACGAAGCCGGTATCGTCTATGTCGGCGCGGAAGTGAACCCGGGCGATATTCTGATCGGCAAGGTCACGCCGAAGGGCGAAAGCCCGATGACGCCGGAAGAAAAACTCCTGCGCGCCATCTTCGGTGAGAAGGCGTCCGACGTTCGTGACACCTCGCTCAAGCTGCCGCCGGGCACGTCGGGCACCATCGTCGATGTGCGGGTGTTCTCCCGCCGTGGCGTGGACAAGGACGAGCGTGCGATGGCCATCGAGCGCGCCGAGATCGAACGCCTTGCGAAGGACCGTGACGATGAGCGCGCCATTCAGGAGCGTTCGTTCTACAACCGCCTGCGCGAACACCTGATCGGGCAGACGGCGGGCACGGGTTTCAAGGGCATCCGTTCGGGCACGGTCATCACCGACGAGATCCTGTCCGAGCATCCGCGCGGCGCATGGCGCAACGTGACGGTTATGTCCGATGAGGTCATGGCCGAGCTTGAAACCCTGCGGCGCGAGTTCGATACCGCCGTGGCCCGGATTCAGGCCCGTTTCGACAACAAGGTGGAAAAGCTCCAGCGTGGCGACGAACTGCCGCCGGGCGTGATGAAGATGGTCAAGGTCTTCGTTGCGGTGAAGCGCAAGCTCCAGCCGGGCGACAAGATGGCCGGCCGCCATGGGAACAAGGGTGTCGTCTCCCGCGTGGTGCCGGTCGAGGACATGCCGTTCC
This sequence comes from Komagataeibacter kakiaceti JCM 25156, assembly GCF_000613305.1. The sequence goes on along the minus strand of NZ_BAIO01000003.1, from coordinate 23,824 downwards.
TTGAAGATGGCACATCCGTTGATCTGGTGCTGAATCCGCTGGGCGTGCCCTCGCGCATGAACGTGGGGCAGATTCTGGAAACGCATCTCGGCTGGGCCTGCGCGAATATCGGGCGGCAGATCGGCCAGCTTGCCGATGAATACCAGCGCAATGGCGAGAAGCGGCAGGAACTGCTTGATGAGCTGAAGTCCGTCTATGGCGACAAGGTCTATGAAGACCAGATCGGTGACATGACGGATGCGCAGCTGGTGGAACTGTGCGGCAACCTGCGCAAGGGCGTGCCGATCGCGACCCCGGTGTTCGATGGGGCCTCCATCCCCGATATCGAGGCGATGCTGCAGAAGGCGGGCGTGAACAAGTCCGGTCAGTCGCAGCTGATCGACGGGCGCACGGGCGAGCCGTTCGAGCGCCGGACCACGGTCGGTTACATCTACATGCTCAAGCTGCATCATCTTGTCGATGACAAGATCCATGCGCGTTCCATCGGTCCGTATTCGCTGGTGACGCAGCAGCCGCTGGGCGGCAAGGCGCAGTTCGGCGGGCAGCGTTTTGGTGAGATGGAAGTGTGGGCGCTGGAAGCTTACGGCGCCGCCTACACGCTTCAGGAGATGCTGACGGTCAAGTCGGATGACGTCTCCGGTCGTACCAAGGTGTATGAGGCGATCGTGCGCGAGCAGGATGACTTCGAGGCCGGTATTCCGGAAAGCTTCAACGTCCTGATCAAGGAACTGAAGTCCCTTGGGCTGAATGTGGACCTTGAACAGAGCGGCTCCTGATCCCGGCCCCATGGTGCACATCAGTCCATACGTTTTTCTTTCAGGAGTGGAAGCAGGTGACGCGCCTGCTTCCGCTTCATTCCCTCAGGGGGTTTGCGGCGCATGAATGAACTCATGAAGATCCTTGGTCAGGGCGGCCAGGCCATGACTTTTGACCAGATCAAGATCCAGCTCGCTTCGGCCGAGCAGATCCGTTCGTGGTCATATGGCGAGATCAAGAAGCCCGAGACCATCAACTACCGGACCTTCAAACCGGAACGTGATGGCCTGTTCTGCGCGCGGATATTTGGTCCGATCAAGGATTACGAATGTCTGTGCGGCAAGTACAAGCGGATGAAGTTCCGCGGCATCATCTGCGAAAAATGCGGTGTTGAAGTCACGCTGGCCAAGGTCCGCCGCGAGCGGATGGGTCATATCGAGCTCGCCAGCCCCGTCGCCCATATCTGGTTCCTGAAGTCGCTGCCCAGCCGTATCGGCCTGATGGTGGATATGACGCTGAAGGATCTGGAAAAGATCCTGTATTTCGAAAGCTATGTGGTTCTTGAACCCGGCACCTCGCCGCTCAAGCAGTACAGCCTGCTGACGGAAGACCAGTACCTCGATGTCATGGACGAGCATGGCGACGAGGGGATCGAGGTTGGCATCGGCGCCGAAGCGATCAAGAAGATCCTGGAGCGCATCGACTGCAAGGTCGAAAAGGAAGAACTGCGCCAGGAACTGAAAGACTCCACGTCCGAGGCGAAGCGCAAGAAGCTGGTCAAGCGCCTGAAGCTGGTCGAGGCGTTCGCGGACAGTGAATCCCGCCCCGAATGGATGATCCTGGACCTGGTGCCGGTCATTCCGCCGGAGCTACGCCCGCTCGTGCCGCTGGATGGTGGCCGTTTCGCCACGTCCGACCTGAACGACCTGTACCGTCGCGTCATCAACCGTAACAACCGTCTCAAGCGGCTGATCGAACTGCGCGCGCCGGACATCATCGTCCGCAATGAAAAGCGCATGCTGCAGGAATCGGTCGATGCGCTGTTTGACAACGGTCGCCGTGGCCGCGCCATCACGGGCGCCAACAAGCGTCCGCTGAAGTCGCTGTCCGACATGCTCAAGGGCAAGCAGGGCCGTTTCCGTCAGAACCTGCTGGGCAAGCGCGTCGATTATTCCGGCCGTTCGGTCATCGTCGTGGGGCCGGAACTCAAGCTGCACCAGTGCGGCCTGCCCAAGAAGATGGCGCTCGAACTGTTCAAGCCGTTCATCTATTCCAAGCTGGAAAAATACGGTCACGCCACCACCATCAAGGCCGCCAAGCGGATGGTGGAAAAGGAACGTCCCGAAGTCTGGGACATTCTGGAAGAGGTGATCCGTGAGCATCCGGTCATGCTCAACCGCGCGCCGACGCTGCATCGCCTTGGCATTCAGGCGTTCGAGCCGGTCCTGATTGAAGGCAAGGCCATCCAGCTTCACCCGCTGGTCTGCACCGCGTTCAACGCGGATTTCGATGGCGACCAGATGGCCGTGCACGTGCCGCTGAGCTTGAGGCCCAGCTTGAGGCCCGCGTGCTGATGATGTCCACCAACAACATCCTCAGCCCGGCCAACGGCAAGCCGATTATCGTGCCGTCGCAGGACATCGTGCTGGGGCTGTACTATCTCAGCCTTGAAACGCCGGAATTCCGCGCGACGCCTGACCAGAACAGCTACGATGACAAGGGTCAGGTCACGGTTGAGGGCGCGCCGTCCTTCGCCAGCGTGGGGGAAGTGGAATACGCGCTCAGCACGGGCGCGGTGAAGCTGCATGACAAGATCCGCGCGCGCATCGAAAACCTTGACGCCGATGGCAAGGTCACGCGCACGACGGTCGTGACCACGCCGGGCCGCATGCTCGTGTCCCAGATACTGCCGCGCAACGCGGCCCTGCCGTTCTCGCTGATCAACCGCCAGTTGACCAAGAAGATCGTGTCGGACGTGATTGACGCGGTGTACCGTCACTGCGGCCAGAAGGAATGCGTGATCTTCTGTGACCGGCTGATGGGGCTTGGTTTCCGCCACGCCGCGAAGTCCGGCATCTCGTTTGGCAAGGACGACATGATCGTGCCGGTCGAGAAGAAGGAACTGGTCGATCGCACCGCCGCGAGGTGAAGGAGTTCGAGCAGCAGTATCAGGACGGTCTGATTACGGCTGGCGAGCGCTACAACAAGGTGGTTGACGCCTGGTCACGCTGCACGGACGAAGTTCAGGCGGCGATGATGAAGGAGATTTCCAAGCAGGAAATCGGCAAGCCGACCAACTCGGTGTGGATGATGAGCCATTCCGGCGCCCGTGGGTCGCCAGCGCAGATGAAGCAGCTTGCCGGCATGCGCGGCCTGATGGCCAAGCCGTCGGGCGAGATCATCGAGCAGCCGATCATCGCCAACTTCAAGGAAGGCCTGTCGGTTCTCGATTACTTCACCTCCAGCCATGGCGCGCGCAAGGGCTTGGCCGATACCGCGCTGAAGACCGCGAACTCAGGCTACCTGACCCGCCGTCTGGTGGACGTGGCGCAGGATAGCATCATCGTCGAGGAAGACTGCGGCACCGAACGTGGCCTGACCGTGCGTGCGGTCATGGATGGGGGCGAGGTCATCGCCTCCCTGTCCGAGCGGATGCTGGGGCGCACGCTGGCGGCCGACGTGATCGACCCCGCCACGGGCAAGGTTCTGTTCCCGCGCAATACGCTGATCGAGGAAGCCCAGGCTGAACAGATCGAGAAGGCCGGTGTCGAAAGCCTGCTGATCCGCTCGGTGCTGACCTGTGACAGCCGCGTGGGCGTGTGTGGTCATTGCTATGGACGCGATCTGGCGCGTGGCACGCCGGTCAATATCGGTGAGGCGGTTGGCGTCATTGCCGCCCAGTCCATCGGTGAGCCGGGCACGCAGCTGACCATGCGTACCTTCCATATCGGCGGTGCGGCGCAGCGTGGCGCGGAGCAGTCGATGGTCGAGGCCTCGCGTGATGGCAAGGTGACGATCCGTAACAAGAACGTCGTCCATAACAGCCAGAACGTGCCGATCGTCATGTCGCGTAACTGCGAAATCCTGCTGACGGATGACCGGGGTACGGAACGCGCCCGCTTCCGCGTGCCGTACGGCGCGCGCCTGCTGGTCGAGGACGGGGCCGATGTCACCCGTGGCCAGAAGATGGCCGAGTGGGATCCGTACACCCTGCCGATCATCACCGAGCAGCCCGGCAAGGTCGAATATCTCGATCTGATCGACTCCATCACGCTGGTGGAGCGGATGGATGAGGTGACCGGCCTGACCTCCAAGGTGGTTGTGGACTACAAGCAGGCCTCCAAGGGGATTGACCTGCGGCCGCGTCTGCAGCTCAAGGACGCCAAGGGCGATGTGGTGAAGCTGGCCAACGGGAACGACGCCCGCTACTTCCTCTCCCCGGATTCGCTGCTGTCGGTGGAAAACGGCGCGCAGGTCAATGCGGGTGACGTTCTGGCCCGTATCCCGCGCGAAGGGTCCAAGACACGTGACATTACCGGTGGTCTGCCGCGTGTGGCCGAACTGTTCGAGGCCCGCCGTCCGAAGGATCACGCCATCATCTCGGAAACCGAGGGGCGTGTGGAATTCGGCAAGGACTACAAGTCCAAGCGCCGTATCATCGTGAAGAACGACGAGACGGGCGAGGAGACGGATTACCTGATCCCCAAGGGCAAGCATGTTTCCGTGCAGGAAGGTGACTTTGTCCAGGTCGGGGATCCGCTGGTCGATGGTCCCCGTGTGCCGCATGACATCCTGAAGGTTCTGGGTGTCGAGGCGCTGTCCGACTATCTCGTCAACGAGATTCAGGACGTGTATCGACTGCAGGGCGTGAAGATCAATGACAAGCACATCGAGGTCATTGTCCGGCAGATGCTGCAGAAGGTGGAAATCCTCGAACCCGGTGACACGACCTACCTGATCGGTGAGACGGTGGATCGCATCGAGTATGAGGAAGAGAACACCAAGCGGATGAACATGGGTGAACGCCCGGCCGTGGCCATGCCGGTGCTGCAGGGCATCACCAAGGCCTCGCTGCAGACCCAGTCCTTCATCTCCGCCGCGTCCTTCCAGGAGACGACACGTGTCCTGACAGAAGCCGCGACAGCCGGGAAGAAGGATACCCTGAACGGCCTGAAGGAGAACGTGATTGTCGGTCGCCTGATCCCCGCCGGGACGGGCAGCGTCATGAACAAGCTCCGCGCGGTCGCCGCCGGGGAAGACAAGCAGCGTCTGGCCCAGGCCCGCGCTGCGGTGGCCCCCACCAAGGCCGCCGAATAACCATACGAACCTCATGTCCGGATACCGGGAAGCTGGTATCCGGAATGATTCGGTGCTGCACTATTGTCACCATCCGATTCCGGCGCTATCTGCTGCCGGACGGAATGGTGTTCCAGACTGATGGAACGGATTCGTTGCGTCAGACCAGAGCGAATCCTGCGGAAGGCTTGACTTTTGGTCATTATGCCCGTAGGTTCCGCGCCCTCGGCTAGCCCTGTCTGAAAGACGTTGTTGGCCGTCGAATGCAGCATGCAGGCATGCGGTGCCGCAGTCCGGGAATCGGGCTGCCCAGGCCGGATGTAAATATGATGCCCGAACGGATGGTTGTCATTCGTTGGGGTTTTGTTGTGAACGACAGTCGGTAACCGGATATGCGGTTGGCCGGCCGAATTTTGTAAGGATCGGGAAAGGCGTATGCGACCATCAACCAGTTGATCGCGAAAGGTCGCGAGCCCGCAGCCAAACGCAACAAGGTACCTGCCTGCAGGGCTGTCCGCAGAAGCGTGGCGTTTGTACTCGTGTTTACACAACCACACCGAAGAAGCCGAACTCGGCTCTGCGTAAGGTGGCAAAAGTACGCCTGACCAACGGTTATGAGGTTGTGAGCTATATTCCGGGTGAGGGGCATAACCTCCAGGAACATAGTGTTGTCCTGATCCGTGGTGGTCGCGTTAAGGATCTTCCTGGCGTGCGTTATCACATCCTGCGCGGCGTTCTGGACACCCAGGGTATCGCCAAGCGTCGTCAGCGTCGCTCGCTCTATGGCGCGAAGCGTCCTAAGTAAAAGGAATAACGAGGCATGAGTCGCCGTCATCGCGCAGTCAAGCGTGAGATTCTTCCCGATCCGAAATTTGGTGACGTCGTCATTACGCGTTTCATGAACGCCCTGATGTACGACGGCAAGAAGTCCACCGCCGAAGGGATCGTCTATGGCGCCCTTGAGGTGCTGCGTCGCCGGGGTGGCGCAGCCGCGGACCCCGTGGTGATGTTCCACGGTGCGCTGGACAACGTCAAGCCGGCTGTCGAGGTGCGTTCCCGCCGTGTTGGCGGCGCGACATACCAGGTTCCGGTTGAAGTCCGGGCCGAGCGCCGCCAGGCGCTGGCCATCCGCTGGCTGATCGACGCTTCGCGCAAGCGGGGCGAGAACACCATGCAGGAGCGCCTGTCCAACGAGCTTCTTGACGCCGTCAACAATCGTGGCGCCGCGGTCAAGAAGCGCGAAGACACGCACCGCATGGCCGAAGCCAACAAGGCGTTCAGTCATTACCGCTGGTAAAGGCGGTCTGGCCGGTCTATCTACCGGCTCGACTTCCGAAACGGAACTTTCCAACCCGACTCTCGGCATGAGGCTGAGTTAACGGAGAAAACGATGGCAAAGGCTAAATTTGAGCGGAATAAGCCGCATTGTAACATTGGCACGATCGGCCACGTCGATCATGGCAAGACATCGCTGACCGCTGCTATCACCAAGACGCTGGCAAAGTCCGGCGGCGCCGAGTTCAAGGCGTATGACATGATCGACGCGGCGCCGGAAGAGCGCGCCCGTGGCATCACGATCTCGACCGCACACGTCGAGTACGAAACCGCGAAGCGTCACTACGCGCATGTCGACTGCCCCGGCCATGCTGACTATGTGAAGAACATGATCACCGGCGCCGCGCAGATGGATGGCGCGATCTTGGTGGTGTCCGCCGCCGACGGCCCGATGCCCCAGACCCGCGAGCACATCCTGCTTGCCCGTCAGGTCGGCGTGCCGGCTCTGGTCGTGTTCCTGAACAAGGTTGATCAGGTTGACGATCCGGAACTGCTGGAACTCGTCGAGATGGAAGTGCGTGAGCTTCTGTCCGCTTACCAGTTCCCCGGCGACGATATCCCCATCATCAAGGGTTCCGCCCTGGTGACGCTGGAAGATGGTGACCCGGAAGTGGGCGAAAACCGCGTTCTCGACCTGATGAACGCTGTTGACGAATACATTCCGCAGCCGGAACGCCCGATCGACCGTCCGTTCCTGATGCCGATCGAAGACGTGTTCTCGATCTCCGGTCGTGGCACCGTGGTGACGGGCCGTGTCGAGCGTGGCGCGGTGAACGTTGGCGACGAAATCGAGATCGTTGGTCTGCGCCCGACGCAGAAGACGACCGTGACCGGCGTTGAAATGTTCCGCAAGCTGCTTGATCGTGGTGAAGCGGGTGACAACATCGGCGCGCTGCTGCGTGGCACGAAGCGTGAAGACGTTGAGCGTGGCCAGGTGCTGGCGAAGCCGGGTTCGATCACCCCGCACACCAAGTTCAAGGCCGAAGCCTACATCCTGACGAAGGAAGAGGGTGGCCGTCACACGCCGTTCTTCACCAACTATCGTCCGCAGTTCTATTTCCGTACGACCGACGTGACGGGTGTTGTGCACCTGCCCGAAGGCACGGAAATGGTCATGCCGGGCGACAACGTCGCCATGGATGTGGAGCTGATCGCTCCGATCGCCATGGATGAAGGCCTGCGCTTCGCTATCCGCGAAGGTGGCCGTACCGTTGGTGCAGGTGTCGTTGCTTCCATCACGGCGTGATCGGACGTAACTGAACTGTGGCATCCCGGTCGGAGCAATCCGGCCGGGTTTCCATTGCGGATCGGGTTCCCCCGAATCAGGTAAAGTTGGACTGAAACAGAAAGATGGACAACCAGAACATCCGCATTCGCCTGAAGGCGTACGATCATCGGGTGCTAGACAACAGCACGAAGGAGATCGTCAATACGGCGAAGCGTACGGGTGCGCGGGTTCGGGGTCCTATCCCGCTGCCGACGCATATTGAACGGTTTACCGTAAACCGCTCCCCCCACGTGGACAAGAAAAGCCGCGAGCAGTTCGAAATTCGGACCCATCGCCGGCTGCTCGACATTGTCGAGCCGACCCCGCAGACCGTGGACGCTCTCATGAAACTCGACCTCGCCGCTGGCGTGGATGTCGAGATTAAACTCTAAGGTCCAGACGATGCGCACCGGATTGATCGCAAAAAAGCTGGGTATGACCCGGCTGTTCAAGGAAGACGGCACACATGTGCCGGTGACTGTCCTGCAGGTTGATGATCTGCAGGTGGTTGATGTCCGTACCACCGAACGCGACGGCTACACGGCCGTGCAGCTCGGCGCGGGCAAGGCCAAGGTCAAGAATGTATCGAAGCCGAACCGCGGCCATTTTGCCAAGGCCAAGGTCGAGCCCAAGAAGAAGCTGGCTGAATTCCGCGTTGCGGATGATGCCGTTCTGGAAGTCGGGGCTTCTCTGTCCGCCGCCCATTTCGTGGCGGGGCAGAAGGTGGACGTTACCGGCACCAGCAAAGGTAAGGGTTTCGCTGGCGCGATGAAGCGCTGGAACTTTGCCGGTCTCGAAGCCACCCACGGTGTCTCGATCAGTCACCGTTCCCATGGTTCGACGGGTAACCGTCAGGATCCGGGTAAGGTCTTCAAGAACAAGAAGATGGCTGGCCATCTCGGTTCCGAGCGTGTGACCACGCTGAACCTTGAGGTAGCGGCTGTCGACGCGAGAAGAACCTCATCATGATCCGTGGCTCCGTGCCGGGCGGAAAGAATGAAGTGGTTCTGGTTCGTGATGCGATCAAGAAGGCCCGTCATGCCGAGGCGCCGTATCCGGCGGCCCTGGTTGAGGCTGCGGGCTGAGGATAGAGGGCAATGGATTACGAAATCAAAACCCTCGATAACGGGAGCGCAGGTACCGCCAGCCTTCCGGACGAGATTTTCGCCGCAACGCCGCGCACGGATATCATGGCGCGTGTGGTGCATTGGCAGCTGGCCAAGCGCCGGGCAGGGACGCACAAGGTCAAGGGCATGGGGGAAGTCTCCGGCACGACCAAGAAGCCCTACCGCCAGAAAGGCACGGGTAGCGCCCGTCAGGGTTCGCTGCGTTCGCCGCAGTATCGTACCGGTGGTGCGGTCCATGGCCCGGTCGTGCGTGACCATGGCTATGACCTGCCCAAGAAGGTGCGTCGCCTGGGCCTGATTTCCGCCCTGTCGCAGAAGGCGGCGGAAGGAAAGCTGGTCGTGCTCGAAGCGGCGACCGCGTCGGGCAAGTCGGCCGAACTGGCCCGGAAGCTGAAGGTTCTGGGCTGGACGTCTGCGCTGATCGTGGATGCGGCGGTTGAAGAGAACTTCGGCCGCGCCGCGCGCAACCTGCCGAAGATCGACATTCTTCCGACAGTGGGCGCGAATGTCTATGACATCCTCAACCATGAGGTGCTGGCGATCACCCGCGCCGGGGTTGAGGGCCTGAAGGAGCGTCTGGCATGACCAACATCCTGGCAATCCGCAAGAAGGCGGAGCGTATGTCCCGGGAAGCGATGTACGACATCATCCGCTCCCCCCTGATCACGGAAAAGGCGACAGCCCTGTCCGAGAAGAATCAGGTCGGTTTCAAGGTCGCGATCACCGCGACGAAGCCGGAGATCAAGGTAGCGGTCGAGACGCTGTTTGGTGTGAAGGTTCTGGGTGTGAACACACTCATCCAGAAAGGGAAGGCCAAGCGCTTCAAGGGACGTCCCGGCCAGCGTTCGGATGTGAAGAAGGCGTTTGTCCAGCTTGCTGAAGGTCAGTCCATCGACCTGACCGCGAAGCTGGTCTGACGCGGGGTGACAAGAAATGGCATTGAAGCACTTTAATCCAGTTACCCCCAGCCTGCGCGGAACGGTTCTGATCGACCGCAAGGAGCTGTGGAAGGGCAAGCCCGTAAAGGGCCTGACCGAGGGGAAGAACAAGAGCGGCGGTCGTAACAACCACGGCCGCACCACCTCGCGTTTCATCGGTGGCGGACACAAGCAGTCCTATCGCTATGTTGACTTCAAGCGTCGCAAGTTCGACGTAGTCGGCACGGTGGAGCGTCTGGAATACGATCCGAACCGCACGGCGTTCATCGCGCTCATCAAGTATGAAGACGGCGAACTGGCCTACATCATCGCGCCGCAGCGCCTGAAGGCGGGTGATCAGGTTGTCGCCGGTGCGCGCGCCGACATCAAGCCGGGCAACGCGATGCCGCTGTCCGCCGTTCCGGTGGGCACGATCATCCACAACATCGAGCTCAAGGCCGGTGGCGGTGGCAAGATTGCACGTTCCGCTGGCACCTATGCCCAGCTGGTCGGCAAGGATATGGGTTACGCCCAGATCAAGCTGCAGTCCGGTGAGCTGCGTGTTGTCCGCGCGGAATGCATGGCGACCATTGGCGCCGTGTCTAACCCGGACAACATGAACCAGCATATGGGCAAGGCCGGCCGCAGCCGCTGGCTGGGCCGCCGTCCGCATAACCGTGGTGTTGTCATGAACCCGGTTGACCATCCGCATGGCGGTGGTGAGGGACGCACCTCGGGCGGGCGTCATCCGGTTACGCCATGGGGCAAGCCGACTAAGGGTTACAAGACCAGGGTCAACAAGCGTACGGACAGTCTGATTATCCGTCGCCGGAAGACCGGCAAGTAAGGGGCATTTAAGATGGCACGTTCCGTCTGGAAGGGCCCGTTCGTGGACGGGTATCTGCTGAACAAAGCCGATGCATCGCGCGCATCGGGCCGTAACGAAGTGATCAAGATCTGGTCGCGTCGATCCACCATCCTGCCGCAGTTCGTCGGGCTGACGTTCGGCGTCTATAACGGGCACAAATTCCTGCCCGTGCAGGTCTCCGAGAATATGGTGGGGCACAAGTTCGGTGAATTTTCGCCGACCCGTACCTTCACGGGTCATTCTTCGGACAAGAAAGCGAAGCGGGGCTGATCATGAGCAAGCCTAAGCATCCGCGCACGCTCGCGGAAACCGAAGCGCAGGCCATGACGCGGAATATCCGCATCAGCCCGCGCAAGCTGAACCTTGTTGCGGGTCTGATCCGCAACAAGCCGGCCGGGCAGGCGATCGCCACGCTCACTTTCTCCAAGCGGCGTATCGCCCAGCAGGTCAAGAAGACCCTGGAAAGCGCGATCGCCAATGCCGAGAACAACCATCAGCTGGACGTTGACCAGCTGGTTGTCGCCCGCGCAGAGGTGGGCAAGTCGATCGTGATGCGTCGTTTCCACGCACGTGGTCGTGGCCGTTCGGCCCGCATCGAGAAGTTTTTCAGCCACCTGACCATCGTTGTGGCTGAAAAGAAGTCCGAAGCTGAAACCGAAAAAAAGGCAGCCTGATCCATGGGACATAAAGTTAATCCGATCGGGCTGCGGCTCGGTATTAACCGGACATGGGACAGCCGCTGGTACGCCGATGCCGATTATGCGCGCCTGCTGCATGATGACCTGAAGCTGCGCGCCTATCTGCGTCGCAAGCTGTCCGGTGCGGGTGTGTCCCGTGTGGTTATCGAACGTCCGGCCAAGAAGCCCCGCGTTACCATCTACGCGGCCCGTCCGGGCGTGGTGATCGGCAAGAAGGGGCAGGATATCGACGTGCTGCGCAAGGATCTGGCCCGCATGGCCAAGACCGATGTCGCGCTGAACATCGTCGAGATCCGCAAGCCGGAAATCGATGCGACCCTCGTGGCCGAGAACATCGCGCAGCAGCTCGAACGTCGCGTTGCGTTCCGTCGCGCCATGAAGCGCGCCGTGCAGTCCGCCATGCGCCTTGGCGCGCAGGGTATCCGGATCAACTGCTCGGGCCGTCTGGGCGGCGCGGAAATCGCGCGTATCGAGTGGTATCGCGAAGGTCGGGTGCCGCTGCATACGCTGCGCGCGGACATCGATTATGGTGTGGCGACCGCCAAGACGACCTATGGCACCTGTGGTGTGAAGGTCTGGATCTTCAAGGGCGAGATTCTTGCCCATGATCCGCTGGCGCAGGACCGTCGCGCCGCCGAACAGGCCCCGCAGCGCTGATCTGCGCGGTCAAATGGACCTAGATGCGCCAGGCGGCGCGTGAGGATTTAGAAAATGCTTTCTCCCAAGCGGACAAAGTACCGCAAGGCCCACAAAGGGCGCATTCATGGGTTGGCCAAGGGTGGCACAACCCTGAATTTCGGGGCTTTTGGCCTGAAGGCTCTCCAGCCTGAACGGATCACGGCCCGCCAGATCGAAGCTGCCCGTCGTGCCATTACCCGCGCCATGAAACGTGCGGGTCGTGTCTGGATTCGGATTTTCCCTGATCTTCCGGTCTCGACAAAGCCCGCAGAAGTGCGTATGGGGTCCGGCAAGGGGTCGCCTGAATACTGGGTGGCTCGTGTGAAGCCGGGTCGAATTCTGTTCGAGATCGAAGGTGTGCCGCCGGAAGTCGCGCGTGAAGCGCTGGCTCTTGGCGCGGCGAAGCTGCCGATCAAGACAAAGTTCGTGACCCGTATCGGAGAGGCGTGAGATGGCGAAGGCAACAAAGCCGGCCGATCTGCGTGCCAAGACTGTTGAAGAACTGGATACGCTTCTCGTCGATCTGAAGCGCGAGCAGTTCAATCTTCGGTTTCAGCACGCGACCGGCCAGACCGAGGGGCAGTCCCGCATGCGTGAGGTCCGTCGTGACATCGCGCGTGTGAAGACGATTGCGACCGAAGTTGTGAAGAAGAGTTCCGCTGGCCAGGCGCCGGCAGTAAAGTCCTGAAGGGAGACGGGCGATGCCAAGGCGCGTCCTGACCGGAAGGGTAACCAGCGACAAGATGGACAAGACCGTAACGGTTCTTGTCGATCGTCGCGTTATCCATCCGTTGTATAAGAAGTTCATTCGTCGCTCGAAGAAGTATGCGGCGCATGACGGCTTGAATGAATGCAAGGTGGGGGACATGGTGCGCATTGAAGAATGCCGCCCGATTTCCCGCCGCAAGACCTGGACTGTCGTTGTCCGGAATGGTCAGCCGCTCGCGGCTGCCGCCGGTGCCGCGTCTGGTACGCAGGCGTAAAGAAGGGCATAGACCATGATCCATCCCGAGACCAACCTTGACGTGGCCGACAATTCCGGTGCCCGTCAGGTGCAGTGCATCAAGGTGCTGGGCGGTTCCAAGCGGAAGACTGCCTCGGTCGGCGACGTGATTGTCGTGTCCGTCAAAGAGGCCATTCCCCGCGGGAAGGTAAAGAAGGGCGACGTTCACCAGGCGGTGATCGTCCGTACTTCCTACCCCGTGCGCCGTGCGGATGGCAGCGCCATCCGGTTTGACCGCAACGCGGCCGTGCTGATCAACAAGCAGCAGGAGCCGATTGGCACGCGTATCTTTGGCCCGGTCGTGCGCGAACTGCGTGCGCGCAAGTTCATGAAGATCATCTCGCTGGCACCGGAGGTGCTGTAATGGCTGCTCGTATCAAGAAGGGTGACCAGGTTCTGGTCACCACTGGTGGTTCCAAGGGAATCCGTGGCGAGGTTGTTACAGTCCTGCCGGCGGCCAACAAGGCTGTCGTCCGTGGCGTGGCAATCGCCAAGCGGCATACCCGTCCGTCCCGCATGGGTGAGCAGGGGGGCATCATCCAGAAGGAAATGCCTGTACACCTGTCCAACCTGAAGCTGATCGATCCCAAGAGCGGCGACCCGACCAAGGTGGGTTTCCGGGTTCTGGAAGATGGTCGCAAGGTTCGCGTCGCCAAGGCGACCGGCGAAGTTATCGAAGGCTGAGGAGGCGGGTATGTCTGAAGTGAAAGAGGCCCGCCCTGTGCCGCGCATGCAGCAGCGCTACAGGAACGAGCTGCGCGCGAAGCTGCGCGCGGAATTCGGGTACGAAAACGAGATGCAGATTCCGCGTCTCGAAAAGATCGTCCTGAACATGGGCGTGGGCGAAGCCGCCGGTGACCAGAAGAAGCTGGACGCCGCCGTCAAGGAAATGACCCTGATCGCGGGGCAGAAGCCGGTCAAGACGGTTGCCAAGAAGGCGATCGCGGGCTTCAAGATCCGTGAGGGTCTGCCGATCGGGTGCAAGGTGACGCTGCGTCGCACGCAGATGTTCGAATTCCTGGACCGTTTTGTCACGATCGCCCTGCCGCGCGTGCGTGATTTCCGTGGGCTGCCGGCGAACAAGGGTTTTGACGGTCGTGGCAACTTCGCCATGGGCCTGAAGGAACAGATCGTCTTTCCGGAAATCGAATACGACAAGGTAGACGAGATCCGGGGCATGGACATCATCTTCGTGACCACCGCGAAGACGGATGCGGAAGCAAAGGCTCTGCTCAAGGCGTTTGATCTGCCCTTCGCTGCATAAAAATGTAGCGAAAGGGCTTCCGTCTGAAGTCCAGAAGACCTAATAGACACGTTGTTTGGAAAACCGTTGGGAATGGCCCGACAGGTTCCGGAGGGTAAAACAAGGTATGGCCAAAATTTCCGCCGTTAACCGGAATGTCAAGCGCGAGCGCATGGCAATCCGGGACCGGGCTAAGCGGACAGCACTGAAGAACATCATCATGGACCGGTCTCTGCCGGTTGAAGATCGTTTCGATGCATCGCTCAAGCTTGCTGAACTTCCTCGCAATGGTTCGCGCGTCCGCGTGCGCCTGCGCTGCAAGTTGACGGGGCGTCCGCGCGCCAATTACAGAAAGTTCGAACTCTGCCGTATCGCCCTGCGCGACTTGGCCTCCAATGGTCAGATCCCGGGTATGGTCAAATCGAGCTGGTAAGGGCAGGGAACGATGTCACTTTCTGATCCGTTGGGTGATCTGCTCACCCGGATCCGCAATGCGCAGCGTGCACGGCATGCCGCATGCGTCGCGCCGGCTTCCAAGCTGCGCGCCAGTGTCCTGGAGGCCCTGCGCCGCGAGGGCTATATCCGTGGTTTCTCCCGTGAGGAACTGCGCAAGGGCGTGGCCCAGTTGCGTATCGAGCTGAAGTATCTCGATGGCGAGCCGGTCATCAAAGAAATCCACCGTGTGTCCAAGCCGGGACGCCGCGTCTATTCCAAGATCAAGGAACTGCCGCGTGTCTATGCCGGGCTGGGTGTGTCGATCCTGTCGACCCCGCGCGGTGTCCTGTCCGATGCGGAGGCCCGCGCTGCCAATGTTGGCGGTGAAGTCCTCTGCCGTGTGTTCTGAGGAGGGATAAATGTCGCGAGTGGGCAAATATCCCGTCGAAGTTCCGTCGGGTGTGCAGGTTTCCATTGCTGATGGCGTGCTGACGGCAAAGGGGAAGCTGGGCGAACTCAAGCTGCCGCTGTCCCGTCATGTCGCGGTTGACGTTGCGGATGGCAAGGTTGCGGTCAAGCCGACCGATACCGCTGCCCAGGCCCGCATGATGTGGGGGACCACCCGTTCCCTGATCGCGGGAATGGTCAAGGGCGTGTCCGAAGGGTTTTCCAAGACGCTGGAAATTACCGGAACGGGTTATCGCGCCGCGGTGCAGGGCAAGAACCTGGTCATGAATCTCGGTTATTCGCATGACATCGTCTATGCGATTCCCGAAGGGATCAAGATCACGACGCCGCGTCCGACCGCTGTCACCGTCGAAGGTATCGACAAGCAGCGTGTCGGTCAGGTTGCGCTTGACATCCGTAGCTTCCGCAAGCCCGAACCCTACAAGGGCAAGGGTGTCCGTTATGAAACGGAAACCATCCGTCGCAAGGAAGGCAAGAAGAAATAATGAGCACGCAGAAGGATCTGCGGGAACGGCGGCGTCAGCGTCTCCGTTTCCAGCTTCGCCGCAAGAGCGGTGGCCGTCCGCGTCTGTCGGTGTTCCGTTCGGGCAAGAACATCTACGCCCAGGTGATCGACGACGCTGCTGGCCGTACACTGGCCGCGGCATCGTCGCTGGACAAGAACCTGCGTTCCATCCTGTCGGGTGGCACGGACGTCAAGGCGGCGGGTGCGGTTGGCAAGCTTCTGGCGGAACGCGCGGTGGCTGCCGGTGTGTCGAAGGTCGTTTTCGACCGCGGCGCTTATCTCTATCATGGGCGTATCAAGGCCCTGGCGGAGGCTGCCCGTGAGGGCGGTCTCTCGTTCTGACGAAAGGGTCACGCATAATGGCACGTGAACCGAGAGAAGGCGGCCGGGGTGGTCGCGATCGCGACCGCGAGGGCGATGATCTGGTCGACAAGCTGGTCACGATCAATCGTGTTGCGAAGGTTGTAAAGGGCGGTCGTCGCTTTGCATTCGCAGCACTGGTCGTGGTTGGTGACCAGAAGGGACGCG
Source organism: Komagataeibacter kakiaceti JCM 25156 (assembly GCF_000613305.1). The sequence continues at coordinate 7,700 of NZ_BAIO01000003.1, read as the reverse complement.
TCGGGTTTGGCGCGGGCAAGGCCCGTGAGGTTCCCGAAGCGATCCGCAAGGCAACCGACCGTGCGAAGCGCGCGATGATCCGCGTTCCGATGAAGGAAGGCCGTACGCTGCATCACGATGTGGCCGGTCACTTCGGGGCGGGCAAGGTTGTCCTGCGCTCCGCGGATGCGGGCACGGGCATCATTGCCGGTGGTCCGATGCGCGCGGTGTTCGAGAGCCTGGGCATCAACGATGTGGTGGCCAAGTCCCTTGGAACCCGGAACCCGCACAACATGGTCAAGGCGACATTCGCCGCGCTGGAGCGTTGCGCCAGCCCGCGTTCGGTCGCCAACCGCCGTGGCAAGAAGGTTTCGGACATTCTGGGGCGTCGCGAGGCGGCGGTAGCAACGGAGGCTTCGGCTGATGTCTGATACCAAGGCGACTGTCCGCGTCACCCAGGTGCATTCCGGGAACGGGCGCAAGCCGGGCCAGCAGGCGACGCTGGTTGGTCTCGGCCTGAACAAGATCGGTCGGACCCGTGAGCTGGAGGATACGCCTTCGGTTCGCGGCATGATCCGCAAGGTGTCCCACCTGATCAAGGTGGAGGATTGAGATGAACCTGAACGAACTCCGTGACAACGAAGGCGCGCGCTACACCAAAAAGCGCCTTGGTCGTGGTATCGGCTCCGGCAAGGGCAAGACATCCGGCAAGGGTGTGAAGGGCCAGAAGGCGCGCTCCGGTGTGTCGCTGAACGGCTTCGAGGGTGGTCAGCTTCCGATCTACCGCCGTCTGCCCAAGCGTGGATTCAAGAACATTTTCCGCAAGGAATATGCCATCGTGAATCTGGGCGCGCTGGACAAGGCGATTGCCGCGGGCAAGGTCGATGCCAAGGCTCCCGTGACCGAGGAAGTGCTGGCGAAGGCTGGTCTGGTCGGTTCCGGTCGTTTCGCCGGTATCCGCCTTCTGGCGGATGGTGAACTGAACCATGCCGTCACGATTGAAGTGGCCGGAGCTTCGGCCGGTGCCGTCGCCGCCGTTGAAAAAGCGGGCGGCAAGGTGCAGGTCAAGGCGCAGAAGCAGCAGGCTCCTGCCGCAGAATGACCGTTTCCGGGCACAGACATGTTCTGTCCCTGAAGCATGATAAAAGCGATGCTGCTTGCACTTGGCGGGCGCATCGCTTTATTACTTTTTGCGGTTTTTTTTATCATGACAGCGTCCCCGTTTCCTGCGGTGACGCTGTTCTTGTGAAAGGATGGGCGCATGGCCTCCGCGGCCGAACAGTTGGCTGCCAATCTGAATTTCAGTTCCTTTGCCAATGCGACGGAACTGAAGAAGCGCATCTGGTTCACGCTGGGTGCGCTGATCGTGTATCGGATCGGCACCTATATTCCCGTTCCTGGCGTCGATGCGACGGTCATGGGGCAGCTTCTGGCCCGGCACCAGGGCGGCATACTTGGCATGTTCGATATGTTCACGGGTGGTGCGCTGGGGCGCATGACCGTGTTCGCGTTGAATATCATGCCCTACATCAGCGCCTCGATCATCGTGCAGTTGATGTCGGCGGCGATTCCGTCGCTTGAGGCGCTGAAAAAGGAAGGTGAGGGCGGGCGGCGCAAGCTGAATGAATATACGCGCTACCTGACCGTAATCATCGCGCTGTTCCAGGCCTACGGCATCGCGATCGGGCTTGAGAACATGCATACGGAGGCCGGGTCGGCCGTCGTGTCGCCCGGGGTGTTCTTCATCGTTTCGTGTGTGCTGACCCTTGTGGGCGGGACCATGTTCCTGATGTGGCTGGGCGAGCAGATTACGTCCCGGGGGGTGGGGAACGGCATTTCGCTGATCATCTTCGCCGGTATCGTGGCCAATCTGCCCAATGCGATGGCGAGCCTGTTCCAGCTTGGCTATACCGGGGCGCTTTCGCCATTTTTCGTCATGGTGTTTCTGGTGCTGGCCGCCGTGACCATTGCGTTCATCGTGTTCATGGAACTGGCGCAGCGGCGTGTGGTCATCCAGTACCCCAAGCGGCAGGTCGGCCAGCGCATGTTCGGTGGCGATTCGACCATATGCCGCTGAAGGTCAATACGGCGGGTTCGATTCCACCGATCTTCGCATCTTCCGTTCTCCTGATTCCGGTCACGATTTCCGGCTTCGTGAACAACAGTTCGATGCCGGGATGGCTGTCCTTCCTGGGGCAGGAACTGGGGCAGGGACAGCCGCTTTACATGCTGTTCTATGCGGGGATGATCGTCTTCTTCTCCTATTTCTACGCGGCGGTGACCTTCAACCCGCAGGAAACGGCGGAGAACCTGCGCAAGCAGGGGGGATTTGTGCCGGGTATCCGTCCGGGTGCGAATACGGCCACCTTCTTTGACAGGATCCTCACGCGCATCACGACCATCGGCGCGCTGTATCTTGTTGCCGTCTGCCTGTTGCCCCAGATCCTGATCAGCCATTACAACGTGCCTTTCTATTTTGGCGGCACCAGTCTGATCATTATCGTGACCGTGACGATCGATACGGTGACACAGGTGCAGTCTCACCTCGTCGCGCACCAGTATCAGGGACTCATGCGCAGGGGACGGGGCAGAAAGGGCAGAATGCGTTGAATATTATTTTTCTCGGACCGCCGGGCGCCGGAAAGGGCACCCAGGCCAAGCGGCTGGAAGAACGGTATGGAATCGCCCAGATTTCCACGGGCGACATGCTTCGGGCCGAAGTCGCGGCGGGAAGTCCGCTGGGGCAGAAGGTCAAGAGCATCATGGCGGAAGGCGGGCTGGTGCCCGACGACCTGATCATTACGATGATCGAGAGCCGCATCCAGCAGCCGGACTGTGCCCATGGGTTCATTCTGGACGGCTTCCCGCGCACGCGGGCGCAGGCGGAGGCGCTGGACACCATGCTGGCGCGCAGCGGGCGGCATATCGACGCCGTGCTGCTGCTGGACGTGGATGAGAACGCCCTCGCCGACCGTATCGCGGGCCGCTATACCTGCGCGAAGTGTGGCGCCGGGTATAACGACCTGTTCAAGCGGCCGAAGGTGGCTGGCACCTGCGATGTGTGCGGGGGCCACGACTTCATCCGCCGTGACGACGACCGGCGCGACACCGTGGCCGCGAGGCTGCGGGCCTACCGTGAACAGACCGCGCCGATCCTGCCTTATTATGAGGCGGAGAAGCGTCTGTACCGTGTGGACGGCATGGCGGACATTGATACGGTAACCCGGGAAGTCTTTGGTGTTATCGACCGTATCACTAAAAAGTGATGCAAAATAATTGACTCGGAAGGGGGCGGCGGTATATTGCGCGCCCTCAAGGTATGAGCGTCGCATGAGTCGGTCACGATGACACGGCAGGTGCGGCCTGAATGAATGATGATGGGGTTGGCCGGTTTCAAGCCGGTATGTTCACGGCGCTCCTGCCAGATAGGGCAGGTGGTGTGACGCAGCCCTGCCTGAATGTTAGTGCCCCGAAAGGGCGGACGAGGAGTAAGTGGCGTGGCGCGTATTGCCGGCGTGAACATCCCAACCAACAAGCGGGTTACAATTGGCCTGCGCTATATCTATGGTATCGGGGCTACCAAGGCCCAGGCGATCTGCGATCAGCTGGCGATCCCGGCCGAGCGCCGCGTGAACGAACTGTCGGATGACGAGATCGGCAAGATCCGTGAACTCATCGACAGCGAGTATCGCGTTGAAGGTGATCTGCGCCGTGAAGTGGCGATGAACATCAAGCGTCTGATGGACCTGGGTTGCTATCGTGGTCTGCGTCATCGGCGTGGGCTGCCTGTCCATGGTCAGCGGACACATACCAACGCCCGTACCCGCAAGGGTAAGGCCGTGGCTATTGCGGGCAAGAAGAAGGCTACCCGCTAATCAGCGGATTGCCCGGTATGCGTGGGGCGGTATGCGCTCCATGCACCGTTTGAACTGACAGGATCGAGAAAACTATGGCGAAAGCTGCGGCTCCGCGTATTCGCAAGAAAGAGCGGAAAAACATCATTTCCGGTGTGGCGCATGTGCTGTCCACCTTCAACAACACCATGATCACCATCTCGGATGCGCAGGGCAATGCGATTGCCTGGTCCTCCGCTGGTGCCCAGGGCTTCAAGGGTTCGCGCAAGTCCACGCCGTACGCGGCGCAGGTTGCCGCCGAAGACGCGGGCCGCAAGGCGCGCGAGCACGGCATGGAGACGCTGGAAATCGAGGTTTCCGGTCCGGGTTCGGGGCGTGAGAGCGCACTGCGCGCCCTGCAGGCTGTCGGTTTTTCGATCACGGCCATTCGTGACATGACGCCAGTCCCGCACAACGGCTGCCGTCCGCGCAAGCGCCGTTGCGTCTGATCCGCAATCTGTAAGTCGTATTCCCCCGCATGCGGGGGAAGATTGTCATTCCGGTATCTCCATGTGGGGTACCATCTGTCGCCCCCGCGGGCGGCAGATCAGTCTTGAAAGGCCATTACCTTGGTCCTCCAGAAAAACTGGCAATCCCTGATCAAGCCGGAAAAGCTGGAAGTCGAACCGGGGGCGGAACCTTCACGTGTTGCCACCGTCGTGGCCGAGCCGCTGGAACGCGGTTTTGGCATGACGCTGGGCAATGCGATCCGTCGGGTTCTGCTGTCGTCCCTGCAGGGGGCTGCGGTTACGGCAATCCAGATTGACGGCGTGCTGCATGAATTCTCGTCGGTGGCGGGTGTTCGTGAAGACGTGACCGATATCGTCCTGAACATCAAGCAGCTTGCCCTGCGCATGCATGGCGAGGGGCCCAAGCGCATGGTGCTGACGGCCACGGGGCCGGGTGAAGTGCGTGCGGGCCAGATCCAGACCGGCCATGACATCGAGGTCATGAACCCCGACTTGGTGATCTGCACCCTTGATGAAGGGGTGAAGTTCGGGATGGAATTCACCGTGAACATGGGCAAGGGCTATGTTCCGGCAGCGGCGAACCGCCCGGAAGATGCGCCGATCGGCCTGATCCCGGTGGACGCCATCTATTCGCCCGTGCGGCGCGTGTCCTACAAGGTCGAGCAGACCCGCGTGGGGCAGGTGACGGATTATGACCGTCTGCTGCTGACGGTCGAGACGAACGGCGCCGTGACGCCTGAAGATGCCGTGGCGCTTGCCGCGCGTATCCTGCAGGATCAGCTTCAGCTCTTCATCAACTTTGACGAGCCGCGCACGGTCCGCACGGAAGAGCCGCAGGATGACCTGCCGTTCAACCGTAACCTGCTGCGCAAGGTCGATGAGCTTGAACTGTCGGTCCGTAGCGCGAACTGCCTGAAGAACGACAACATCGTCTATATCGGTGATCTGGTTCAGAAGACCGAGCAGGAGATGCTGCGCACCCCGAACTTCGGCCGCAAGTCGCTGAACGAGATCAAGGAAGTCCTGACCGCCATGGGGCTTTCACTGGGTATGAATGTCCCGGCCTGGCCGCCGGAAAATATCGAAGATCTGGCAAAGAGGCTCGACGAGCCGTTCTGATCCTCTGAACCGGAAAAACAGGAAATTACATCATGCGTCACGGTGTTGCCGGCCGTAAGCTCGGCGTTACCTCGTCCCATCGACTGGCCATGTTTCGCAACATGGCTGTCGCCCTGATCAAGCACGAACAGATCACCACCACCCTGCCCAAGGCGAAGGAACTGCGCCCGGTTGTGGAAAAGCTGATCACGCTGGGCAAGCGTGGTGATCTGCATGCCCGCCGCCAGGCTTTCGCCCAGCTGCGTGACGACAAGATCGTGTCCAAGCTGTTCGCCACGGTGGCGGACCGGTACAAGACGCGCTCGGGTGGTTACACCCGCGTGCTGCGTGCCGGCATGCGCCATGGTGACGCGGCCGATATGGCCGTGATCGAACTGGTGGATCGCGATGTCTCGGCCAAGGGGCAGGATAGCGGCCCGCGCCCGGAAACGGCGCAGGAAGCTGATCTGGCTGCCTGAGAGACTTCGTCTTTCCCTGAAAAGCCCGGCTTTGGCCGGGTTTTTTTTGTGCCCATTTTTAATCTAACATTTTTCTATCGTTATATAGATATTCAATCCATATTGTGTATGTTTAGAAAAGGGCATCACCACGCAGGGCGTACCCTGCATTTCCGACAGGGCTTTATTCATGACAGGATCGAATTTCAGGCGTGCATTCCGTCGGGGCTTTTATGCTCTTGTGGCCATGATTGGACTGGTCGGCGGCGCGCAGGCGGCGACGGTGCGGGTGGGTTACATCCCGGTCATCGGTTCGGCGCCGCTTTTTGTCATGCAGGGCAAGAACTGGGCGCATGATGCGGGCATCGACCTGCAGCTGGTCCGCTTCCAGTCCGGGCCGCAGGCAGTGCAGGCGCTGGTTTCGGGCCAGATTGATGCGTACGTGGCGGGGGTGCTGCCGCTGTTGCAGGCGCGGGCGCACGGCGTGGATGTAAAGGTCGTGGCCAGCGCCGCGATCGAGGAACTGGAGGTCGTGTCGCGTGGGGCGCTGGCTTCGGGGCTGCCTGAAGAGCCCAAGGCGCTGACGCCCGAAGCCCTGCGCCAGCGTTTTGCCGATTTTGCTTCCGTGACGGACCGCATGCCCAAGATTGCCGCCCAGCCGCAGGGTTCGGTGCCCGATACCCTGTTGCGCTACTGGCTGAAGGCCCGCAACGGGCTCGACCCGGCGCGGGTGGCCAACATCATCGGTATTGATATTGACGCGGCCCAGCAGGCGTTTCTGGCCGGGGCGGTGGATGGCGCGATCCTGCGTGAACCGGCGCTGACCATTATCCGCCACCGGATTCCCGGCATGCGGGTGCTGGCGACCGGTCATGACCTGATGCCCGGCCAGCCGGGTTCCGTGCTGGCGATCGTGAATGAAAACGCGCCCGACCGGGCGGCGTGGAAAGGCCCGTTCATAGCCAGCTTCGTCAAGGCGACGCATCTGCTGGCCACCGACCCGGAGCAGGTTGAACCCTATGTGCAGCAGGCGCTGGGTGGGGGTATGCTGCCACGGGAAATCATTATCGAGGCGCTGAAGGCGTCCGCATCGGGTTACGTGTCCGATCCCGCCGCCATTGTGACCGCCGTGGGCCAGCTGCAGGATTTTCAGGTGCAGATGGGTGTACTGCAGAAGGCGGAGCCGGTCTCGTCCCTGTTCGATCTGGATAGTTACCGGCAGATCCCGCAGTGAGCCTGAAGGGGTCCATCCTGCTGCGCCCCCTGCTGGGGGCCATTGGCCTGATCGTATTGTTCGGGGGGTGGGAAGCCGCGATCCGGCTGGGATGGGTGCCGTTCGGGCTGTTGCCAGCGCCTTCTTCGTTAGGACCGGCCTGGCTGGGGGAGGTGCGTAACGGGGCATGGCTCCAGGCCATCCGCGACAGCCTGACGCATTATATGACCGGGCTGGTGATCGGGTCCGTGACGGGTGCGGTGATCGGGCTGCTCTGCGGGGCGATGCCAGTGCTTGATGCGCTGCTCTCCGGGGTGGTGCGGGTGTTGCGCCCCATTCCGGGGCTGGCGTGGGTGCCCTTCGCCATTCTGTGGTTCGGACTGAACACGGCGGGCGCCACGTTTGTCATCGCCATTTCGGTTTTCTGGATCAATTTCTACGCGGCCTATGGGGCCGTCCACGCCATTGACCCGGAACTGTATGAGGTTGCGGCCTCCTTCGGTCATGGCGGGTTCTGGGCGCGGATGCGGACGGTGGTGGTGCCCGGTTCGGCCCCCGGCCTGCTGGCCGGGCTGCGCACGGGGCTGGG
>NZ_BAIO01000004.1 GCF_000613305.1 Komagataeibacter kakiaceti JCM 25156 | reverse complement strand
GGGCGGTGCCCCGCGCTCCGGGCAACCCGGTCCACCTCAGGGGCATGCCCTCAGGCTTGACCCGGGCACCTCGCGGTCTTCCCGGCGGGCAGCGGCCTTCCCTGATCCGCTCCCGGGGAAAACAATGTAGGCCATGCAGCATGCCGGACTGTGGAGATGACAAACCTACTGTGTCGCCCTGCCGAATACGAAGCCAAGCTTGCCGTCATTCATGACATAGGGCGTGCAGGTCATGCCGGGATGGACCGCGTCGTAGGGTTTCAGCCATCTTGTCGAGACCCAGCCGGGACGCAATGCGAGGGTCATGCTCCGGACGTAGCCGTTCGTAGGCGGTGCGTCCGTGGCGATGGGGAGTACTGCCAGCGCAGGAGCAATGCTCGGGGCACCGTCCCGTGGTTCGCTCTGCAGCGGGATCGGATGCCTGAAATCCATCATGACCCGTTCCGGCGCATCAAGGGCCATGCATCTGTACCCGTCGAGCGCACGGACCGGGGTTCTGTGCAGCGCCAAGGCCGGGTGGCTGATGCTGCAGGTGAGGGCCGCAAGGATCGCGGCCCGGTGGGAAAACCTCATGCTGGACTCCTCGTCAGCCGGTCAGGATCAAACTGGACGCGGCACTGCCCATTTTTGCTGCGACCGCCGCGCGCCATTGGCCGACCGTGGTGGTTGAACTGATATTGTTCCCCGACATCGCCGTGCTCGATATGTAGGACGACATGAGGCTGCTGTCGTCGGCCGTCGCGATTTCAGCGCCCCCGCTCGGGCCAAAGTTATAATAGGCCCGGGCATCAAGGGCCGTCGGGTTACTGATGCCGCTCTGCTGCAGGCTGGTTGCGGCATCCTTGAGATACTGCGCTGCAGCTACCGCTTGTGTTGCCGGGTCCTGCTGGCCCGCCGTGCCGCTGGTGATGGATGAGGCCAGCGAGGGGTCTGCTGCCAGTGCCTCTCCAAGGGTCTGGCTGTAGGTCCCGTTGCTCATCTGGAACGCGCCGGTGATCGTACTGCCGTTTCCGGCCGTGTAGAGGTTCTGGCAGCCGGATTCCACCACGCAGGTCGCTGCCAGCGCTGATGGATTGACGCCCAGCGCCTCGGCGTTCTGGGCTGCCGCATAGCCCCAGGACTGCTGGTATAGGGTCTCGAGCGCATCGCTGTCGGACGTGCCTGCCGTCGCTGTCTGGGTGACGGCGCCGCTTCCGCTGGTGGCCTGGGCTGTGCCCGCCGTGTCCGGGGTCCAGCCACCGAGCCCCGGTTCCTGATAGGTTGCGTTGACATGTGTCGGGAGCCCGCCGGGCACGTTTACTGTCTGCGCGCGCCCGATCGGCGGCGCGACGAGGCCGCACGTTACGAGGACCACGGTCGCTTGCGCCGTGCGGCGGCATGGGAAGGGGAGCCGGATCACCGTGGCCTCCTGTTGCGAGGCGGACAGGATCGGCCAGCATCATGCGACCTGTGTCAGAACTTCGTACGGCGTTTCGGTTCTGGCCCTGAGCGTGTCCGTCGTGGACACGCTCAGGGCATCCGTCCGAGCGCAAATCCCGCTATCAGGACGATGGAACTGTATCCCAGGATGCGAAAGGCCGTCTGCAGGTTGTACCGTCTGGTCATGGCCGTGGCCTGGCTCTCGATGGCGCCCCTTAATCCTTTCGTCATATCCGCCGTGATCGCGAGGAGTTTCTTCTCGACCAGCTTTTCGTTGATGGTGCGCAGCGTGTGCACCGCTTCAATGCCGTCCCTGAGGTGGCTGCGGATGGCGATCGTGTCCTGCGCCAGGGTTTCGCGCTGCTGTTCGACCACCAGCCTGCTCTCGGCAACGGAGCGGATGGAGGCGCGCCTGGCTTCAATGCAGAGGGTGCCGATCTGTCTATCGCTGCGACCAGCGCCGAAAGGACCTCGACTTCGGGCGCGATCGGACGCTCGACCCACTGGGCGGCGACCCGGCGCAGGTTCTCCATACGGACCGCGAATTCACGGTCTGCCGCCTCGATGTCGCCCTGGGCTGCCATCAGACATTCTCCATAACCACGTCGGGCAGCCCCTTTGGCATCCGGGGTAGATAGTCCGCTCCGAGGTCGCGCAGGAAGAGGGGCACGTCCCGCTTGAGCCAGCGATTGACCCGTAGCCTGTCGAAGACCGAGCTTTTCGGCTGTCCGGGAACCGGCTTGTTCGCAGCAAAATCCATGAACGACTGCCCACGATCCGCGATTTTCTTCAGCCCGTTGATCGCGGGGAACACACCGTGCGCGGCTCCTCGGTCCAGAGCGTTGAGCACCGCTTCGTTTTCGAGGATCTGGCTGACCGCCCGAGGTGTATCGATACCGACGGGAAGCAGGCCTTCATTTATGACAATAGCCGTGCGGGGCGGCAGGAAGCCATGCTGCTCCTGAAGGTCCTGCAGATAGTCGATGTCCGCATTTTCCATACCGATCATGAAGATCGTTACAAGCGAGACTCCAAGCTCGTCCATCGCCGCGACAAGAGGAGATGAGCGGATCAGTTCGTGCATCGCGGTCCATCCTCCCCCGATGTCGAGAATCGCATCATGGCGGGATTCAACCAGCTTCTCGATCTGCCCTTCGAGCCAGGCAGCCTGCCCGGTCGGGGACATGCTGTCCGCTTCCAGAACCTGCGGACCAAGCGATGAAAGCGTATGCGAGCGGTTCATGGAATCCGTGTTCCAGATCTCCGGTCTGCCTCCCTGCTGGGCCGTGATCTCGGCCAGTGATTTGAGGAATGTCGTCTTTCCCACCCGCTGGCGCCCGATGGCTACGAGCAGGGTCGGGCGTGTCACCAGCTCCGTTGGGTCTGCGGCGTCTGTGATCGTGGCGGATGCCATGCCTTACTCCCGATGAAAACCGGGCTCCTTCCGCTTCAGTCGCGCAAGAAGATCCCGCTTGATGGCCTCGGCCCGGGCGCGACCAATGGGAAAGTTCTTCTCCCCGGTTGTCTCGCTGCCCGAGCATGCTGGCACTGTCGCGGGCAATGATGCGACCTGCGCGTTTTTTTCGGCGGGCACTATTTGTGCGGGAACGCCAGTTCCATCGGGCGCGCGGCTTACGCGACCGTCATCGACAACAGCGGGCGTCCAGCCGCGAGGGAAGCGGCTGGGTTGCATGGTGCTTTCGGTGTCAGGAGATTGAGGAACCTGTTCAGCTTCCGGGTGCATGCGGCGGGTGCCGGCCATACGACGCCAATAGCGCTCCATACGCTTCATCGCTTCCTTTTCGTCCGGAAGGTCAAGGCCATCTTCTCGGGCTGCCGCAACATAGGGAGCCCAGGAATCCCCTTTTGATCGCAGTGCGCTTATGTCCTCGCAATTGGTGAGCAGCCACCGATAGAGAGGTGTCGCACTGTCTCGGGCCCTATGGTTCTCGATGAGCGATTTCAGCCGTTCCTTGCCGAACCTGCCTGTCATGATTTATCCCCTCCTGCATCCTCGATCGAATGCAATACGGCCAGATCATACCTGGGTCGCAGCTTCGTCAGCATGCAGATTCTCACATGTAATCTGCGCGCGCATACTCATGAGCGACCCATATCCCTACCCTTGACGCACGGACGGAACGACTGTTTCACGACCCAACGACTACCCTTACGACGACCCATTGACATACCCGAGGCCGACATCGCAGCTACCCATAAATCGCCGGTCCTCATACACCATTGCACCGTTGGTGCGGGCGGCTTCGCCGCCAGGAGCGGGGGAGTTGGAAAGGGTATAAGCAATGCTTAGACCCTTCCGGATGCCGCTGAGCTCATTTTAACAAGAGGTCGCATGTTCCCCGCGCACAATTCCCTTAGGAAAAGGGGAGATATGAGATGCGAGATACCATCCCTAAGAGGTCGCGAGTCAGGAAGCCGGTCAGTGATCCGGTTCAACCTATTCTGCATAAGAGCGAACGAGACTATCTGACATTCGAAGACACCCGGATCTCAGTTCAGGAAGTCACCGGAAGGCGATGGATCTCGGCCCGGGAGATTTGCTCCATATTGGGCCTCAGCAATCCATCTGCGACGGTCAAACGGCTTGATAATGATGAATATTGCCGTATTGGCGTGGTGACGGCAGGCGGGATGCAGGACCAACTCTTCGTCAGCGAAAGCGGAGCCAATCACCTGACGTTCATTTCTCGAAAGCCTGTTGCCAAACGGGTCCGACGCTGGATTACCGGGGAGGTGATACCACAGATCAGTCGAACCGGTGCCTATATCCCGGTGGATGCCCCGGAAGTGGCGTGCAACTCACGATCACCAGCAGCCAGATGGATCTTCTCAGGCGTCTTTCGCGGCCTGGTCCTCACATGGTTTTTGTGATGCCAGGACAGGAGCCGTACATTGAGGAGGTTGATCCTCATCAGTTCATTCGCGATCTGGATCGTCACGACGTGGAGGGGCTGGTTCACGCCATGAACCTGATCGGGTCGGTCTGGAGCGTATGCTGCAAAATCGACGGGGCGATGTATTGCTCCGCCGTCTTGCAGAGTGGTATCGGTCGCCAGCTTGATGACGCCATTCGCATCGGGGTGGACCTGTCCCGCAGCGTCATCGTGCCTACCCGAGAGAAATCATAAAGCCGCCACGGTTGTGATTCGATCTTTCCGTGTCACCTTAATTGAAAGAGACAGCGTTGATGAAAAGTACCGATCTGATTGACCGTATCGCCGAAGCCACGGGCGGCACGAAGGCCGATGCGAAGACCGCTCTTGAGACCGTCCTGACCTCTATCGTTCAGGCTGCAGAGGTCGGCGACGAGGTATCGCTGCCCGGCTTTGGCAAGTTTACCGTCCGGCACACCGCTGCCCGCATGGGTCGCAATCCGGCGACCGGTGCTGAGATGCAGATTCCGGCCTCGCGCAAGCTGGTTTTTGCGCCGGCCAAGGCCGTCAAGGACCAGCTCACCGGGGCTAACCAGAAGAAGGCCTAAACGGTCGCATGATTCTGCGTCACGCTTCCCGTGGTTCTGACACGGGGGGGTGACGATGATGAGCGAGTCAGTCGGAAAACCTAACACAACCGCAAGTTGGGACGACGATATCCGGGAACGGCTTCGAATGATCGAAGACAAGCTGTCCCTGATCATTGAAATTCTCGCCCCGAAGGAATCTGATGGTCCGACACTTGATGAGATCCTCGGCCGACTGGTGACACTTGTCGCCGCGCAGGGCCCTGTTCTCAGGCATATTGACGCCACAACCGGCAGAACCCTCGATATTCAGGAGGGCCGGGCGCCCCTCACCTCTCGATCCGAGGAAAAGGACGGAACGGGTGTCTGATGATGACGTTCCGGAAAATCTCGGCTGAGAGTAGTGGTCGCCTGATCACTGCCTATTTCACGCAGGAGCTGCCAGAGCCAGAGCACGATTTCCGTACCCAGCCCGGAAAAGTGCCTGACGCAGATGGTGGCCGACTGACCAGCTATTACACCGGTCGCGATGGGCGGGCCTCGTGGCGACCGGACATGCGACCCGAGATTGCAGCGGCTCTTGGCATTGATCCGAAGACACCACCGAAGAACGCGCAACTCAATCGCCTGTTTGAAGCAAAGAGGGCCGATAATGGCGATGACTGGTCAAGGAATGCCCGCAAGATCAGTGCCTATGATCTGACCCTTGCGCCACACAAATCAGTTACGCTTGCGGCCGAGTTTGCGCCGACCGAGGCCGAGAGGGCAGCCATCTGGCACGCCATTGATCGGGCAAACGACGCCACCATGCTCTATGTCGCGCGGCAAATCGGTTTCGCGCGGCGCGGTCATGGGGGCGAAGACGGTGCCAACCCGGGCGAGGTCGCCTGGGTGTCATTCCGGCATGATACCGCGCGCCCGACGGTCGAGGCGCGTGACGCGGGGACAGGCCAGACCTATCTGATCGATACGCCAACAGGCGGCGATCCCCATGCCCATATCCATAATGCCCTGTTCAATGTCGTGGTTACGGAAGAGGGACATGTGGGTTCACTCGACACGAAGCGGCTGCGATCGCGCGTTCACGAATTTGGAGCATATTTCCAGGCACAGCTCGCTGATGAACTGCGCCGGATCGGCATCGCCCAGCAATACGATGCGAATGAACAGGCGACGGTCATCTCGGCCGTGCCGCAGGATATATCGGATTTCTTCAGCAAGGGACGACGCAACGTCATCAGGGCGGCCAAGGAGTACGCGGCGGCGGAAGGAGCGGACTGGGCGCATATGCCGATCGACCGCAAGCGCCGCATTCTGTCCATGGCCGGCCTGGCAGCCCGGCTCGACAAGGACAAAGGTACGAGTGACCATGAGATATGGCGCGCGCAGGCCAGGCGTCTTGGCTGGGAGGAAAAAAGCCTGCTTGGCACGCCAGCAGCGCCTGTGGGCACCAGGGAACAACGATACGATATTGCCTACCGTTTCGCTGCCCGTCATCTCGCAAGGGAGTTTGAAACAGCCGCCGTGATCGATCACGACAAGCTCAGAACGTATGCTGCCCGGGGCCTGATCGGCACCGGCATCGAGGGTGGGGTGAAGGACATCGATCATGTCGTGGCCCTTATTGAACAGCGTGGTCTTGAACTCGGCGGGGAACGGGTCTCGCTGATTCAGGAGATGCGTGGCGACCGGCTGAGGGTGACGAATTCCGCGCAGATTGCTATCGAGGAGGACCTCGCGATTCAGGCGGCTCGTGCTTCAGGAGACCGAAGCGGGGCGCTGTCGGACCGCCAGATCACAGAAGCGATCGGACGATCGCCGCTTGACTTCGCGAGCGAACATGGAAAGACGCAAAAGGCTGCGATCTACGCTCTTGGCCGGGGCGGCGCGCTCTCCATGCTCACCGGCGTCGCGGGTTCCGGGAAGACGGCCCTGCTGTCTCCGCTGGTTGATGCGTGGAAACATGATACGCGTTATGACACGAATGGTCGCAGGGTTATCGGGATTGCCAATGCATGGCGTCAGGCAGACGCATTACGTGAGGCTGGCATCTTTGACACGAGCGCGATGCTGCCCTTTCTGGCGCGGCTGGAGCGCGGTGACGTCAATGTGGATCGGAACACGGTGCTGGTGATTGACGAGGTCGGTCAGGTCGGTCCCCGCCAGATGCTTCGCCTGTTACAGTTGCAGCGCGATACCGGCTGCACGATCAAGGCGCTGGGTGACCACGAGCAGGCGCAGAATATCGAGGCAGGGGACTCCATCGAGATACTGCGCCGGGTTCTGGATCCGGAAGATATGCCGGAGCTTCTGTCCAGTGTCCGGCAGGTATCTGCGAGAAATCGCGAGATTGCTGATCTGTTTCGTGGCGCAGAACCGGAAGAGAGCGATCTGGAATCTCACGAGTTCAGGGGGGCTGCGGCAAACGCGCATACGGACGGGGAAAATGATGACGACGTCCGTAACAGGTTCCATCTGAAGGAAGTCCGGGATGCGATCGATATGAAACGGGCGGATGGAACGATCCGTCTGGTCGGCGGCGACCATGAGGAAGTCCTGCAGGATATTGCCCGGCTGTATGTGACGCGTCGCGATGCCCTGGTCGCAGACGGTGCCGGCCTGCGGCAAGGCCGGACCAAGACGATCAGCATGTCGGCGCTGACCAATCAGGATGCTGCCGATCTGAGTCGTGCTGTCCGTAAAATCCTGCAGGAGCGCGGCGAGATCTCGACGCATGAAATCACCGTGCAGGCTATTGATCAGCGCGGCGAAACCTATGATCTCGCGATCGCTACGGGCGACCGGCTTCGGCTGTATCGTCGGACATGGGGCAGTGTGGATGGAAAGGGCGCCTCAGTCGGAAATAACGGCGACGTGGTGGAAGTTCTGGCTCATGGCGATGCGGGGCTTCGCGTCCGCACGAAGGACGGGCTTGTTGCTGATGTCGAATGGCGGCGGTTTCGTGATGTGAAGACTGGTCGGGTACTGCTCGGGTTCGGACATGCCATGACGATTGATGCGGCACAGGGGCTTACTTCCGATGAGCATATCAATGCCCTGCCGCGAGGCGTTGAACTGGCGACGGGATTTACCTCATACGTCGCGGAAAGCCGGGCGCGCGGAACCACATGGACCATGATCTCCGATGGCGCGACGTTTGAGGCGGTCCGGAACCAGAGGGCGCTCGGGGACACGACGCCCATCACCAGTGACGACCTGTGGAATCATGTGGCAAAGAAAATGGCGCATAAACCCTATAAATCATTGGGCACGGATCTGGTTGCCCGAACCCGCAAGGCCCGGGATGCGAGGATCCGGGAACTGATCGCGCTTGGGCGCACGCATGAGACACTGACGAAGTCAGGTCGCCCATATGGGAGGGAGATTATTCTGGAAACCCAGGCGCGGCAGGCCGAGCGCCTGCATAAAGCGCGTCTGGTCGAGATCGACGCCAGGCTGCAGGTCATGATCAGGAACGCACCAGCGGTCATGACGGGTGCAGAGCAGGCGCTTCGGAGCCAACGGGCCGCCCAGGTGCTGGGCAGGCGTCACCATGTGCCGTCTGCGTCGCCAGGCGCCGCCAGCTAGAGCGTCCGGTTTTCTGCTGTTCTCACCCGGATTTGAATCCTGCCGACAGTGTGCCATACCGCGACAACATCTCAGATCTGACGCATGCTTTGGTCATTTGCGCAACGAAGTCGGCTGCGTATCGTTAGGGAGGCGGGGAGCAGCAGATAGCAGGTCAATGATGGATGATGTGTCTTTCCGGGGAGATCCTGATCCGTTCGACTGTTGGTTGAAGAAGGAGTTGCGTACTCGGTTCAATGATGTTGTACGCGAACCGATCCCTGAAAGCCTGCTATGCGTTATTGGTCCAACTGAAGCTTCCGGGCATGTTCACGCCTCAAGACCTTCCTGGACCGAAGAGGAAGCTGTGTCTGAGTGTTCTGCTGACACCGGATCCAGATGATCTCTTATCGCAGATATGGCGTCTTGATGCTGGGCGGGAAACGGGTAACAGGATTGCCGTAGAAAGCAAGAAGTGTTGACGCGCAGATGAAATACAGATGAGCAGGCACAGGATCCTATTGGATATCTGCTCAAGAGCATACCTGTTCTGCAATCTGCCAAATCTTCGAAAACGTCGAGGACTATTCCCAGTAGCGGTGTTATATACGGGGCTACAGTTTTTTCGTCTGTTAAGGTGATGGACAATGCCCGAAGAACAACAAAGACAGCTGGCGCTGACCGTGGAAATCATAACTGCTTATGTATCGGAAAATAAAATATCGCCGGACGAACTTATCAGGCTGATTGGGACTGTTTACAATTCATTGTCCGTCCCGACTACTTCGGGCGTAAAAGAACAGATACCTGCCGTTCCCATTAAGCGGTCCGTATTTCCGGATTATATCATATGTCTTGAAGATGGGAAAAAGCTGAAAATGCTCAAACGGCATCTGCAGGCGTCCTATGGCATGACGCCTGAAGAATATCGGCGGAAATGGGGACTTCCATCCCATTACCCTATGGTCGCTCCCAATTACACAGTACGCCGATCGGAACTTGCACGAGAGATTGGGCTGGGGCGGGATATAATGTCCACTGCCACCAAATCTGGTGATGAGGGCGCGACAGAACCTGCATTGTCTGACAGGCCGCAAGGACGTCGCCGGGGTAGAAAGAAGGCCATCCACTAAAAGGGGAACGCGCCGCCGGACCGGGCGGCGCGGCGATCTCCTGGCTCAGGAACGCAGCAATATGCGAAGGCAGAACTTCTTCGCTACGCTGTAGGGTGTCGACAGTGGATGTTCCTATTTGACCGGACCATGATCCAGTTCGGGGCGTTACGTCGATAAATCCCGACGAAAGATGCCTTTTATACAATCCAGGTTGCGGATCGCGATCCTAAGCCCTTGCGTTATGCACCTCGCGGAAGAATTCAGTTCTCAGTGAAAATCCATAAGCGATGACTACAAAGTTGTGCTCTCACGAGGGCAGCCTGCCTTTTCCGCTCGGATCATCCTTTTTTCAGATCCCATGTCTGGTGACGGACAACTTTCTTCTTATCACGGGCGGTCCACGTGTAGTCATTCAGAGAATGAACGCCTCAGCGCCTCAGAGATGGCGTTCCAAAGCCTGAATTTTTCGATCATGGGATATTCTTTCTGAATCTTGCCGCTGGGTATGAAACGAGTATCCCGTAATGACCTGATGATGCGGTCGGCATCCATATCCGGCATTTCAACAAGCTCCTTGAGTGCCTGCCGGGCATTATGGTGCGACCGGAGATATATGGCTTCCTTGTTGATTTTCACTGAGAACTGACCCGGGTAGGGCGGAAATTTTCATCGAGAATTGACCCATGCCTTCACACTGCCCGGCAGCATCTGCTGGGGGTTTGAGGAGTGATTGACATGGAGCTTCTGAGTGTGATCCGGCGGTGGCACTGCCGGGATCATCTTCCGATCCGCGAGATCGAACGCCGGACGGGACTGTCACGCAATACGATCCGGAAATATCTCCGGGCACAGAGTATTGAACCGCGGTTCCAGATACCCGAACGTCGCAGCCGACTGGACCCGTTTGCTGACAGGCTGAGGGGATGGCTGGTCCTGGAAGCCGCCCGCCCCCGCAAGAACCGGCGCACGGCGCGACGACTGCATGAAGACCTTGTGGCACTGGGTTATGATGGATCTTACGGACGGGTGGCCGCTTTCATCCGGCAATGGAAACACGAACAGCACCAGGCACGCCAGACAACGGGTCGGGGTGTTTTCGTGCCCCTGAGCTTCCAGCCCGGGGAAGCCTTCCAGTTCGACTGGGGTGAGGACTGGGCGGTCATTGCCGGCCGTCGCGTCAAGCTGCAGGTTGCCCACACCAAACTGTCCTTCAGCCGGGCCTTCATACTCAGGGCCTATCCCCTGCAGACCCACGAGATGCTTTTTGACGCGCTTGCCGAGGCCTTCCGCGTGCTCGGTGGCGTGCCACGGCGGGGTATTTTTGACAACATGAAGACCGCTGTGGACCGGATTGGCTCTGGCAAGGCACGTCAGGTCAACCTGCGCTTCATGGCCCTGGCCAGCCATTATCTGTTCGAGGCGACCTTCTGCAATCCGGCAGCGGGATGGGAGAAAGGGCAGATCGAGAAGACCGTGCAGGATGCCCGACGCCATATCTGGCAGGACCTGCCTGCCTTTCCTGATCTGGGGGCGCTGAATGCCTGGCTGGAAGCCCGCTGCCTGGACTGCTGGGAACGGCTGCAGCATATCGAACTGGCCCGGAGCATCGCCGAGGTCCATGCCAGCGAGCGTCCTCACCTCATGGTGCCGGGGCGTCCCTTTGACGGGTTTGTCGAACAGACCAAGCGCGTCTCACCAACCTGCCTGATCCAGTTCGAAGGCAACCGCTACAGCGTGCCGGCCTCCTTTGCCAATCGTCCGGTCAGCTTGCGGGTTTATCCCGACAGGCTGCGCATTATCGCCGAAGGGCAGGTTCTGTGCGTGCATGACCGGATCATCACGCGTTCGCATGGTGTGCCAGGTCGCACGGTGTATGACTGGCGGCATTATCTGGCGGTCATCCAGCGCAAACCGGGCGCCCTACGTAATGGCGCGCCGTTTACCGAATTGCCAGCCGCCTTCCGGGTCCTGCAGGATCAACTGCTCAGGCGGCCTGGAGGCGACCGGGAAATGGCTGAAATCCTGGCCCTTGTGCTGCAGCATGATGAGCAGGCTGTCCTCTGCGCGGTTGAACTGGCACTTGAAGATGGCGTGGCGACCAAGACCCATGTTCTCAATACGCTTCATCGCCTGATCGATACCAAGAGAACCGTGGTTCCCCGGCTTGATGCCCCACAGGCCCTGGTGCTCGAACACGAACCGTGCGCCGATACAGGGCGGTATGACATCCTGCGAAGGGACAGCCGCCATGCGTCATGATCCTGCCGCTGCTTCACTTGTCGTCATGCTCCGTGGATTGCGGATGTATGGCATGTCCCAGGCCACGGCCGACCTCATCGAGCAGGGCGCACCTGCCTTCGAGGCGGCCATCCCCATCCTCTCACAACTCCTGAAGGCGGAACTGGCCGAACGCGAAGTGCGCTCCATCGCCTACCAGACAAAGACCGCCCGGTTCCCCGCCTATAAAGACCTGTCCGGGTTCTCCTTTGCCAATACGCAGGTCAACGAGCCCATGGTCCGCCAACTCCATGGCGGGGACTTTATCGAGCGTGCTGAGAATGTCGTGCTGATCGGTGGCCGGGAACCGGGAAAACCCACCTGGCGACCGCGCTGGCCATCCAGGCGATCACCCATCACAGGAAGAAGGCGCGCTTCTGGTCAACGGTCGACCTGGTCAATGCGCTCGAACAGGAAAAGACCGCCAACCGGGCCGGGCAGATTGCCGACAGGCTGCTCCGCCTGGATCTCGTGATCCTTGATGAACTCGGTTATCTCCCCTTCAGCGCGTCTGGCGGCGCCCTGCTGTTCCATCTGCTCAGCCGCCTCTACGAGCGCACCAGTGTCATCATCACAACCAATCTGAGCTTCAGTGAATGGGGAGACGTCTTTGGTGACCCGAAGATGACAACGGCGCTCCTCGATCGGCTGACCCATCACTGTCATATCCTCGAGACAGGAAATGACAGCTACAGGTTCCGCGCCAGCACCGTCGCATCAAAAAACAGAAAGGACAGATCCTCTTCTTGACCGCCCGCCCGACTATGCCTGAAATAGCAGCTGGCTGGGTCAATTCCTGATGAAAACCTGGGTCAGTTCTCAGTGAAAATCAACAGCTTCCTCTTTCATGTGGTGCTTGATGGTCATCTCCAGTGCTGCGCTGAGATAGATAACGTGGGGGGCGAAATTGATATAGCGCCAGGCCGGTCTCGCCAGATCAGGGCTTGAGAAGTCGAGATTGGATTTTATCCCATCAGGATAGGTCTTCATGTCACGATCGAAAGAGACTTGATCCGAGATCTGTTGCATCAGGGGTTTTGAAACCCTGTCCAGAATCTGGTCGTAGTTTCGCCTGCTCGTTGGGTCTCCAATGATCGTAGCTGAGATGGGGAGGATGATCTGGTCGGGGATGGCGCCGTCCCGCCTGAGAACGTCATTTATCAGGAACCGGTGGACACGGCCGTTCCCGTCAGAAAGAGGATGGATGTAGACGAACCCGAAGGCTGCCACGGCGCTACGCATGACAGGAGACTGTCCTTCCGTCCTGTCGAGGAAAATTTTTAATCCCTCAAGCATATCCGCTACGTCTTGTGCGGGAGGCGCGAGGTAATGAACAACATTCTCGTACCTCATCGTGTATTCTCCAACGAATACTGGTGACAGCCGCAAGCCAAAATGCTCGGTTATTGTGACGTCACCGAGGATGTTGCGTTGCAATTCGGCAAGGTCAGTATCTGTCAGGGGGACTGTCCCTTGCCCGGTTCTTGTGGCGAGTACGTGGCTGAAGCGCTGGATCCGGTCAAGTTGATGCTCCTCGCCTTCAATGATGAAACTTGCCTTGCTTTCACGATTTGTCAGCACACTGCGGCCCGGGCAAGCATGCTCTCGCCGAACTCCTGCACCAGTTCACCGTAACCGGCAGACACGTCCATCTCCGCAGCCGTCTTGAGTTGACTGGAAAGCGGGATAAAGGGACAAAAAAAGCGGTTCCCAGGCATGTTGTCACGGACGCGCCATCTGCTGACGTTGCTCGTCTTGTCCGGAGAAGCTGTTACCTGAAAAGATGCGTCCAGTGCGAAGACGTAGTTGCCGCCGAGGTCGACTGGCGGCACGAGCGTTTGTCCGGTGACGAACTCAAAGAGAAATGACGCCCGTCTGGCGTATTGTCCGGTCGGCGCACTGTTTATCCACTCCTGGACAAAACCTGGTCCGGTCTTCGCAAAGACGCGGGCCAGCAACTCCAGGCTGGTGGGTTCGTGTCGCAGATGAAACTGCAGATGCGCGGCTGCCGTGTCAGCCGGACGCATGTTTTCGGGATACGTCTCGATGCTGTATAAATTATGATGACTGCTCGAGCGACGACTTCCAAGCTGGCTTTTGACAGCCAGTCCGCCGAATGGCTCTGCATCATATTTCAGTGCGAGCCACATGCCGCCAATCGGGTCCGCCATTCGAATTAGATTCCTGCCGAGTTGTCCAAAACCGTTTATTGATGCTTAAAATCGCATATAAACGATGCCTTGTGTAAAAAAATATATATGGACAGCCGTGGCCACGCGTATGCTTCCGTCACTTCGTCTTTGTGATCAATAATTCCCACTCGCTGAAGCGCCCTCACGGCGTTGATTTTCACTGAGAACTGATGGTACGGATCAACTGCGGCGTGATGGATTCCTCCACTGGACAGTCAACTCTTCAGCATCCTCTCAGGACCACTGCGAGCCGTCCACACCGTCAGTTCTTAGTGAAAATCAACATCCTATGGCGTGACGCTTGAAGAATATCGGCGGAAGTGGGGACTTCCGTCTCATTATCCTATGGTCGCTCCCAATTACACAGTGCGCAGATCGGAACTTGCACGAGAAATCGGATTGGGGCGAGACATAACGTCTGCTGCGACAGAATTTGATGATATGGGCAACGGAATCGGCATTGCCAGAGAGGTCGCAGGAGAAGCGTCGGGGCATAAAGAAGGCCATCCACCAAAAGCGGAGCGCGCCGTCAGACGAGGCGGCGTGGCTGTTCTTTTGATTCAGTCATGATGATGAACAGACCGCTGTCTACCTTATATCCCGACGCTAGAGTCCGGCAGACGAAAGATTCCTTTTATACAATCCAGATTGCGGATTGCGATCTGCGTGTGTGTCTTTTCCCGGAAGGCGCTACCGGGATAGAGTTCGCCGCCTTCCTGGAAAAGGCCGCGCACCGTATCATAAGGTGCGAGATGAGACTCTGGGGCTTCAATAGAATCGTGAAGATACCTGATAACAGCGCAGTCGAGGTTACGAAAAAGTTTATCACTATTTACGTCGTGCCGGGAATCACGATTCACCGGCATCGGTATATCATCCGTGCTTAATGTGTCTCGCAGGCCTTCATAGGCGGTCTTGAGCATCTCCAGGTCTTCGCGTGTCGTTAAATCAAGACAGTTGCCCAGATCTACGACCAGACCAATAACGAACGGTTTGAAACCGGAATCCCTGCGCTGTTTCTGATATGCCCATTCTTGCGCACGTAACGGGTCGGACTCCCAGACATAGAAACCCGGTCCAAGCCAATCGTAGTCGGTCTCCGACGGAGTTGGTGCGCTTTCTCCGTTAATCAGTTTCCGGCCGACCTCTTCAGAACAACCATGATAACCGAGTACAAAAGATGTATGAAGAACTGTCAACGCAGTTACGCTTTAAGCATGCCCTCAATGCGTGGGTCACGCGTGTACTCTTTGGTAACCGCGCCTTTGCTATCGATAATCCCCATTCGCAGCAAAGCCGCATGGGCTGTCCGCTTGCTCTTCGTGTTCGCAAGGGTCTGCTTTCTTATTGCTGCTAGAGCAGTCTGATGGGAGTTCAGCTTCATGATGCTACATATAAGGCAGCCAAGTGAAGAAGTCACCCTGTTTTATCTCAGCCTGCCTGATGGAAAAGGCGGCATCCGGCTCCCTGTTGTCGCATCCCATGACCACCATCCACCTGCTCCGAAGGTCGCGTCGTAGTAATTTTCCTTTTCGGCTCGTCTGGTAGTGTAGGCCTCATCCGTGCGACCGAAAACTTCCATTGGATATCCGTCATTCCGCGCCGTGTCCTGCAGGATGAAATCCGGGAAAACGAGATCCCGTTCCGCGTCGAAACGCAGTGGTTTTTCGAATGCGCGCCCCGCTGCCACGAGGGCATCGGCTACCGCCAGTTCATGACTGCTTTCGAAAGGAAGCAGGCTGTGAGAGACGGTCATCAGGCACCAGTCCTGACTTCCGCCTGGATCCAGCCCTTCCATCGGCTATTGGGCGCTACGATGTTTCGTGCCGTCACATAGAGCAACGCCACAACATGTGCCTGCCGCGCCGCTTCGGGCAGGGCGAGCGTGGCTGCCGCCAGTTGGTGCGACCGGGCAAGACGGTTCCTCTCAGCCGCAGGCACTGTCAGAAAGCAGCGGTAACCGTTGCGCTGGCCGGTCAGGGCCATCGTGAAATTGCCCCTGGGATCTGGTTCCAGAGCCTCCACGAACCCGATCAGGAACAGATGGTTTTCCTGTCCTTCTGTCCTGACAACGGCATGGAGACGCCGTCCGAACTTTTCATGCCCTGGGGCAACAGGACAGAGAAGATCGGAGATCAGTCTGCCCTGCGCCCGGATCCGGGTTCCGGCAGAGGCGATCCGGCCCAGGGCAACCGTCGGTGTGCGGTGTCCGGCGAATTGTGGCCGCCATTCGGTCAGCCCCGCCCGCTCCCACAGGAGATGGAGCAGCCCGAGAGGCGTCATCCGGCGCTGTCGCGCCTGTCCAGGCCGATCTGAAGCAGGCAGCGGCGTGTCATCGACTGGCCGGGGTGGCCCCTTGCGGCGCAGGCCGATCGACAGGGTCACAGCGACATCCCCATCCTCACCCTCGCGAATTACGCTATTTACATAGCTGGCGCGCCCACTTTTCTCCGGGTCAGGCTTGTAGAACGGGCATGTCTTTTCATGCAGCGGTCCTTCATTTGGCCAGACGGCGAGGTGATAACTGTGACTGTCCGCCCGGTAACGGATCTGTAGAGGCAGTGCGGCACCGCGATGCTGGCACAGGCATCGCGCCTTGTCAGAACGCTCCGCGCTCCGGCTTTCATCATATTTTGCCTTAAGGCGGCGTTCCCAGCGTTCCGGGTCGGTGCGGCGCCATTCGAGTTGGAACCTTTCCCCGCCAGGAAGGATGATGATCGTGCCCGTCATGCCGAGGTTTTTTCTCGCAATATCCTGATCTGGGCGAGGATTTCCTTTTCGGTCATTCCGGTGCTGGCCGCGCCCTCCTTCGGTGCGCCTTTTGTCATAGCGTCCCTGACACCCAATATAAGCAGTGCCTGACGCCGGGCTACACCGGGCTGCCGGTCCACGCGGCGTTCAATAGCCTCCAGGCGTCCAAGCAGGTGACCGTCGATGGGAGGTATGGTGCGGGGCGGTGTCTGAAAACCGGGTTTCGGGATGGAGGCAGCATCACGCAGCATATAGGAAAACGGTGTCAGCATGTCTGTGCCGGCTGCGTGCTCATTCTCTTCATCGTCATTGGCGGTCGCAACCCGGCGTGGTGCGGCGGCGACTGCTGCACCAATCTGTGCAAAATTGCGCAGGATGTCTTGAGAACCTGGACCGAGGCGGTCGACTGCTTCCTGGAGTGCGCGAACATCCGGCTCGTCGTGTACCGTGGTCAGTTCAGACTGAAACAGGCCGCCTTCGATCGTCGCGAGGAGGGCGAGCAACTGCTGGTCCGGGGGCACCCGATTCAGGTCCAGCGGCGCTGCAAGCATGACCGGCTGGGCCATGCGGATCGCGCCTGACCGCCCATTGACGGCGGCAAAGAACGTCTTCGAATGGACGATGCGACCGGCATACATCGTTATGGCCTCGCCCTCGATGAGTGACTGAAGGTCTGCCCAGGGAATACGGGCGACTTCCCGGACTTCGGCACCCCGTCCTTCCCGATAACTGCCAGCCGAGTTGCCTTCGAAATGCGTGGCCTGACTGACCTCGATCCGATCGGACTGCTTTTCGATCCACTCGCGCGTGCGCATGGCATCCTGCAGGCGCATGGCGTGGGTGAGGTTGGCGTTGCCGAGCAGGGTAAAGGCTTTGTCGCCGATGCGTGTCGTAAGACCCGGAAGATCCTGAAACCCCAGCCAGAACATGCAGTTCAGGCCGCGTCCCATGGCCAGCTGCCGGTCCATGCCGTCCGTGACGTAGGCGGAGAGTTCGTCGTAGAAAAAATGGAACGGCGCGTCGCCGCTGCCTGCCTTGAGCTTGAAGACCTGCTCGGCGGGGCCGTCAAGGCGGGCGCCAAGAAGCTGGGCCATGACGCCGCGACCGGCCGCGACCACGATCTTGCCCAGTCCGGCCAGCGTATCCGAGGAATTCTCCAGCGCGGGCAGCGTGACGACGAGAATGCGGCGGTTCAGCACCACATCGCGCATATCGATGTCGGGTGTCTGGGCGCGGAAGATATGCCCGAGACTGACGCCAAGCTGCGTGAAGACCCGGGTGAAATACATCTTGGCGTAGCCATGCTGCTCGCTCGGTTTGTTTTCTTTCTGCTCATTCCACGCCAGAGAGGAATCATATCCCGGCAGTTCGCCAGATAGGCCTGGGCCGGATAGAGGATATCATCGGGAATTTCGGGAACGCTGATCTCGATGGGGTGATCGGAGCCGGGATTGCGGATCAGGAATACGCGATGCCGGGCCAGCGTGCCGATCCAGCGCAGTTCCATGGCGTAGCGCATGGTCTCGATGTTGATCGGCACGCCGTGGGTGTCGCGCATCCAGGTCAGGACCGGGGCGATCGTGCCGGCAAGGCCGACAGCACGATCCCGAAAGACGCCGTTGGCGTCGTTGCTCGACGGCTCACCAAGCTGGCTGACCAGCATTTCACGGATGGCGTCGGCATTGCCGGTCGCAAACGGATTGAACGTATTGGACTGGCGGATGCCGCTTGCGGTCAGAAAATTGAGATTGAGCACCTGGTCGTCCAGCCCGAAGCGGCGGGCAAGCGCCAGCACATCCCCGTGGACCGTGTTGTCACCCTTGCCGTCGATCAGGATGAACCCGGATCCATGCGCGAGAGGATTGGCCAGCAGGGAGATTGCGGATGTCGTTTTGCCTGCACCCGTTGTGCCGGGCACGGAGGCGTGCTGGCGCCCCGCGTCGGATGAAAGCCAGAGTTGCTGGCCGGTCAGTCCGTCCGTTCCAAGATATATGATGCCTGCCGCCGCTCGCGGCCGACGGGTTTTGGGATCAAGATCGTGTTTGTCCTTCAGGCCGGAATACCTGGGCAGATGAAAAGGCAGCACGGGCTGGCGGGTCATGACCCAGAGCGTCAGGCAGAGGGCGAGTGGAAAGGTGATCCCGACGATCGCGGGAGCCAGCACGCTGAGCCCTGCCAGAATCATGAGGGCGAACCCGGAACTGCTGGATTGCAGCTCTTCGGCGATCCGGACCGTGAAGGGACGCGTGTCGCGATAGGTGGAGCCGTGTTTCAGTTGCTGGTGGACCTGCGGTCCGCCGATCTCGCGCTTCACCATGCGTCAGTCTTCCAGCCCGAAAGGAGATTTTCCCGTGTCGATCGTGGGCGCCACGGGAGCGGTTGGTGCCGTGGGGGAAACCGGCGCCGTCGGCGCTGTCTGCGCTCCGCTTGGGGGTTGCGGATAAGTGGTGATAGGCCGCTGCGTCATGATGCGTCGTGCGGCATCGATTTCCGCGCTCGCCGGGTGACCGTCGGGATTGCCGACCACATTTCCATCGATCGGCATGCGCGCGCCCGGCACATAGGTTGAGCGGACCCCTGGCGCGCCTTCGTCCGTCATGGGCGCGCCGGAGAGTGGGGGTAGAATTGCAGGCGGCCGTAGCATGCCAGCGGGCCCGGTGTCGGGAACGGCGCGGTCGGAAACCATGGCCTGACGTGTGCCGATGATCAGGATGGCGGCCAGTCCCCCAGCGACCAGCGCGGGCAATGCCTTTTTCAGGCGCCAGCGCCGTGCTGCTGCCGCTTCTGGTAAAGTCGGTGCCGCATCGCTCGTCTCCGTCTGCCCGAAATCAGATCCAAGATGGAGATGGAGGGGCTGTAAGCCTGTCCCGTCGAGTTCAATGGTGATGGGTGCCCGGCCATCAGCGTGGAGGATGATACGGGTCATGGGAAGATCCTTGTGCTGCGGGCATCGGGCGCAGGATGGCGAGTGCGTTCTCAACCGCAGGGATGTAGATCGGACGCTGGTAGCGTCGTTCTTCGCTCCAGTGCGCACGCGCGCCGGCGGCCTCGATGCGGGGATTGGGATGAAGGTCTTCGGCCGGGATCTCAGCAGGAAAGCCGAGTGAGTGCAGCGCGTACCACAATGATCGGTCGATGAGCTTCACGATGGCGAATGAAGAGGGGGCGAGCACGCCCGCCTGACGCCGGGCTTCGTGCAGCAGGGTCATGAGCGCAGTCACGCTCCATCCGCTGCGCTCGCAGACCGTATCGATACAGTTTGTGATTTCCTTGTCCTGCAGGGCAGAGCGGGCGCTGCTCATAACGGACTCTGGCACCGTGAGCGGCGCCAGCGGACCATGCGGACCATCAAGGCCGGCGTCGGCCAGACCGGCAGAGAGTTCACCAAGCAGGGCGAGGGCGTCCCGGCGCCTCTGGAGGTAGTGCATCGCAAAGGCAACGAGAAGCACCTGTTCGACAGGGGATGCGGCGTTGATGCTGGACCAGTGGCGGCCCAACTGGCGCGTGAACGCCTCGAGCGCGCCGGTTTCACTGTAGCGGCCCTGTGCATCGACAGCGAAGCGCGCGCCCCATTCGGCACGTGTCAGAGCCGGGTCCGCGGGCAGGGGGATACCATCCGTGGGCGTTACAAGCCTGTCCAGTCGCGTCGGACGAATCCTTTCAGTGTCGGAAACATTTCTGCCTGGACCGCGATCAGACCTTCCAGATCGAGCGCTTTTGCAAATCGGCCGGGGGCAGCACGCCACATGCATAACCCGCCCAGAAGGGCAATCACGATGGCCACCGGCCATTTCAGGGCATTGCCCAGGATTGCAAGGCCATAATAAAGCTGGATCGCCCTCACCAGATCCGGTCGATATTGCGCGGCCTGCAACTGGACCTGCAGGCGCATCAGGTCGGGATTAGACGTATGCAGCAGGTTGATCTGCCCCAGCATGGCCCGCAGATAGAAGGCCGTGATCTGCGTATGCCACAGGCCCCAGGCCATGTAGCTGAACAGGAGGACCCCGACGATGATGAGGATCGAGGAGAAGAGCAGATAGTCATCGCTGGATGACCATGGGACGCGGCTCGTGCTCATGAGCGATCTCCCCTGCGGTTTCTGGCCATCATCGTGAGGGCGATGTCGTAGAAACGCCGGAGATAGGCGTTGCCATGGCGTGGGGTATGAGAGTGATAGAATGCTACGGCCTGCCAGAGGTCGCCGTGTGCTTCGTCCATCGCCTGACCAAGGATCCAGGCGCCTGCCTCGATATTGGCGCACGAACTGTCGCGCAGCGCTGCATATGTTTGCGCGGGCGTGCTGTGCCATCGCCTCGCGATGCGATCGACCCATGTCGTGTTGACCTGCATCGGCCCGAGATCCGCCGTGCCGTTACTGTTCGGGCTGACCATTCCGGGACGGCCGGCCTCGACATAGAGGAGGACGAGCAGCACGCCACGGGGCACGCCGGAGATTTTTGCCGCAGCCTCCAGACAGGCCGCAATCTGGCGGCCATTTTCTTCGACGCTCGTGGCGCGGGCGGTCGTGCTGGCGGCAAAAAGGGGAAACGTCCCGAGTGCCGCCAGAGCGAGGCGGGGGATCATGTCGCCCCCTGCAAGGTCGGCGCGACATCAGCGATCCGGCCATGGGCTTCGCCCCAGAAGTCGATCAGATGATTGAGGACCAGCGCGTCGTCCATCTCCGCAAGCCTCATCGTGACATCGATCAGACATAACATCACGACCGTAAATGAACCGGCGCGTACCTTGCGTACGGCATAGCCGAGCGCGCTGTCGGGCGTCCTGCTGACATCAAGGGCAAAGCCCGTCCCTGTCAGTTCCAGCCACAGGGCTTCGGCACTGATCAGGAAAACCGGCAGATAGGCTTCGGGGTGTGCCGCGTCAGCCGGTGGTACGACCACCCTTTTTCCGGTCCCAGGGTCCAGCAGTTCAATCGGCTTGCCGATTTTGGCCAGAAGCCGTGTCTGCGCGGCACTGATCGCCGCCAGATCGATCGCGCTCATGAGAACCGCCTCCTTTGCCATGTCGGCAGGGCGGTGCGGACCGGCCCGATGAGAAAGCGTCGGATGGAGCGTATCGCGGCCGCAGCGTCAGCCCGAAAAACGAGATCGTCCCGAAAAACACCACGCCGAAGATCCCGATCAGCAGGGTGGTGAGGCTCCAGTGTGTCACGGAGATGAGAATGGGAAAGCAACTGCGGGCATCGAGAATGAAAACCCGGACAGGATAGGCCGTTGCACGCCACATCACGCGTCTCTCCTTTCTTCCGCCAGAGCGGTGTCTTCGGTGATCAGATCGGCATCAAGCAGTTTGCGGATGGCCTTTCCGAAAGACTGGCCCTGCGCCTCGACTGCGTCGGCCACGACGTCCGGCCAGTCTGTTGGCTCGGTCCGGGTCAGCTTGCGGCGCAGATCACGATCGAAGGTGAGGAATTCGCGGATCGCAACACGCCCGCCGCCCTTGCGGGGCACAAGGCGCTGGTTGATGCAGAACCGGAGCGCCTGAGCGAGGGCCGAGACCAGGTTGTCACGTTCCGAGGGGGGACAGAGCGCGATCGCGCGCTGGATCATGAGGGAGACGCTGTCTGCATGCAGCGTCGTGCCCAGGATACCGCCCATCATGGCGATATTGATGGCTGCATTCATGGTCTCGCCGTCCCGACATTCCGTGATGATGCCATCGCTCATCTCGCGGCGTGTCAGGCTGCGGGTGAATGTGGGAAAAGTCAGGGTGGGGGGGCGGATCTCCGTCTGGCTGATCCGCGAGCCTGAAGGCGGTCGCAGGTCGTCCAGCAGGAACTCGATGGGCTCCTCGCCGGTTGCCATGTCGCAATATACGGTCGGGTCCATGAGTTTTTCGATGGCAAGCCCGAATTGCAACGTGGTCTTTCCGGAACCGGTTGCCCCGCCAAACAGGACCATGCCGCTTTTGAGCCTGTTCGTGTCCCGGATTTCCTGTTCGACCATCTGCTGGTCAAGGCTTGCGGGGCGGGCGGGGATCGGACGCATGACGATATGGACGCCGCTGCCCCGCTTGACCGAAATGGGTGAAAGATTGATCCGGAAACGCAGATTGACCTTGCGGTCCAGTGCCACGCTGTAGGCCGTATCGAGGATATGGCCGACACCAAGCATGGCCATCCCGTCAGAGGCATAGACATGGCCGACGATATCCGCCAGCGCAAGGGAGTCCGTCGCTTTGCATGTGGCGTAGCGGATCACGCCGTGCACTTTGATCGTGACCGGATGGCCGGTCTTGATGTCGATGCGCGAGGCGCCGAGGCCATGCGCCCAGCGAAGGAGGGAGTCCAGCCCTGGCGCGTTACGCCGTCGCTCCTCGACCCAGGCAAACGCTTTCCTGCCTTCATCCGGCCAGCGTTCGTCGGTCGTGACGGGGATGGTGATATTCATCGGCAATGCTCCGGATAACCGTAATCGCTTCCGCGCCGGACGTGGCCCTGAAGCCCCGGCTGGCTCGCGATCCGGATCGTGCGGTCATTGAGGTGGAGGGTGTCTCCTCCTCCCACGGCATCCTGGTGCTCGAACACGACGCGCGGTTCTTCGACGCGCCCGGCGTTCAGCAGCACCCGGTAGCGGGCCATGCCGGTAATGTCGCGCTGCAGGCGCGACAGATCGGAGAGGAAGATCTCGGTTGCCTGCTTCTCTCCGTCTGCCCAGCCTTCGGCCACCCACTGGTTCCAGTGTGACACTTCCGCCTTTGTGCGAGGCAGGGCCGCCGCTACCGGGTGATGCGGTTTGCCCCATGTCCGGACGAGATACGTGCGCCAGTCCGGGGGCGCGGATGTCAGTTGTGCCTCCCGGGTGATCTCGAAAACACATTCTGTCTCGTGCGCCACCTGGCCGGTGTCATTGAGCGCAAAGGCCATCTGTGCCTCGGTGACGATCGGGGGCTGCATGAGGGTCTGGCCACTCCCGATCGGAAGCACGATCGATCGGAAATCATAAGTGGCGTCGAGTGTCTCCTCATGGCGCCGCAGCATCTCGTTGATGGCGAATGCCCGGGCGGCCAGACCGCCCTGCGCGCCGTAAATATGCGCGGCTTCCCGAAGCTGGGTGCTTCGGCCGGGTTTCAGGTCATCGCCTGGCTCGTCATTGGGGCGGGTGTTCTGAAGGGCCTCAAGAGAGGAAGGCGCTTCGCCGCCGACTACCTCGTCGAGCGTTGAGGCCCCTGTCACCGGTTTATTGATGGGATTGGCAAGGGCGGGGTCAGCCTCGTCCACCTGATCCGCACCCGGCTGGGGCGGCTGTGGCTCCGGGACCAATGTGCCGCTGCGGGCCGATGGCGGGGATGGAGACGATGTCGGTAGCCGGACGTGCTGCCCCTCCTCAATGACAACCTTCCCCGTGGAGACAGAAGCCGCATGGGTCGGGCTGCCTGCGGCCGTCACGACGATGGCCGAAGATAGAAAGAGCGTCATCTTACGCATGCCAGGCCACCGTTATCGCGTGGTGAAGCGGGTCTACCGAGACCATGGCCTGATCTCCGGCCTGATCGCCCAATGTCCGAAGGATATCCACCACGGCAGCAACGCTGTTGGTCGCGACGCGCATTGCTCGGGGATGGCCGGTGACAGTCACGCTATAGCCAATCTCCTGGCCGAGTTTTGCGACGGCCTTGCCCAGCGGGCCGTCCCACACGAACCAGATCCGGCGGGTCAGGTCATCGGGGAGCGGGGGTTGGTTGGCAGATGCCACGACCGGAGACGGGCGGATGCTGCCAAGTTCCCGAAGATCAGTCGTGGTCTCTGCTATTGACCGCTGCAAGGCCAGTTCAGGATTGGCCATGCCGGTCGTCGCAATGGGAGAAGGTGACGACAGGCTCTGCGCACAGGCGTTGAGCGCCATGGGCAAAAGAAAAATGAGCAGAGAATGTTTCATGAGCTTCTCCGGATAACGGAAGAAGCTTCGAAGATCATCTTGCGACTGCTGCAGCAAAAATTGGCTGCGTTGCTTTTTATTTCATGCAGGCCCCGAGAGCGGATTCGTGTCCTCTTTTGGGGTATGCTGTCGCCGGATTGACGCGCAGAATTGCGTGGGACAGGAGCAACCCTTTTCTGTTTTTGGCTCTGAACGTGAGGGGATCACCGGCAGCCATTCATGTTGCTGACAGTCCTACCAAGCATTTGATGTGCGCTGAACAATCTGTATCGATGGGACACAATGAGGTATGTCGATGATATGTAGCCGAGAGGGTAGAGTGCAGGATGAAGATCATCAGAACGGCCATCGTGATGGCGATCATTGCAGGCACGAGTGCCTGTTCGTCCACGGGTGATGCTTCCATAAAAAAAACAACCATCGCGGAAGTTGATCAGAATATTCATGATGGTGTGACAACTTCATCCCAGGTGCGTCAGATTTACGGTGAACCGGGGCAGAAAACCTATGAAGATGGTTATGAGGTCTGGATTTATAGTTTTACGTCCGGCAGAGGATGGTCTTTCAATAGCGCAGGACGTAGTCGGACTTGGCATGCGTGGAGAAAGATCAAATAACAAAAGCAAGATGCTGACTGTTGTGTTGAGTAACGGGATCGTGCTGAAGCATAGTTTTGCCACCTCGCATTTCAGCTCCAGCAGTGGCTTGAGGTAGTAATATCGCAGGCAGGTAATGGTTCGGTATGAATGTATTGATCTGGGTAAGGCATGCAGCAGGGGCTGACTATAATGAAGACGTGTGCCGCAGAACTTAAGTTGGAAGAAACCCCCTGCATGGTCCGTAGTAGTGGGTCATGGTAAGTGCGTATTCGCATGTCTCCTGATCAGAAACACAGCCATACGCGCTCCAGACGTATATCCCCCTTTAAGTCACTGCATTGACGGGTAAGCGGTCCTTCTGGTGACGAAACCATGGGACCATGCGGCGGATGGCTTCTTCAATCTGGTCCGTTGCGACCGCAAAGCTGAAACGGATGAAGTATTTCCCGTCTATGGGGTCGAAATCAATGCCCGGTGCTGTCGTAACACCCGTATCCAGCAACAGGCGCTTGCAAAACGCCATGCTGTCATCCGTCAGGTGCCGGATATCGGCATAGATATAGAACGCTCCATCTGGTGGCGCGATATGGCGCAGCCCCATTTCGGGCAGGGCACGCAGCAGCAGGTCACGATTGCGCCGGTAGGTTTCCATATGCCCTTCAAGCTCATCGCGGCAATCGAAGGCGGCAAGGGCCGCGTGCTGGCTGAGGGCGGCGGGCGGCAGGAACAGGTTACCCATCCGCGCGCGGGCGGCTTCCACCTTTGCTGGCGGGACAACCAGCCATCCCAGCCGCCACGGCGCCATGCTGAAGTATTTGGAAAAACTGTTTACCACCAGCGCATCGGGATCATATTCCAGAATACTGTGCGCGCGTTCGCCAAAACTCAGGCCGTGATAGATTTCATCCGATATGATGCAGATCCCGTGCGCGCGACAGACGTCAACAATGCGCCGTATTTCATTTGCAGACAGGATGGTACCGGTGGGGTTGGCCGGACTGGCCAGGATCAGCCCGTCGGGAGCGGGATCAAGCTCTGCAATGGCATGGGGGGTCAACTGGAAGCGTTCTTTTTCCCCACACGGAATTTCAACCGGTTCCATATGGAGTGAGCGTACCACATTGCGGTAGGCCACATAGCCCGGTCGCGCCATGGCCACACGCGCGCCGGGCACAAAACTGGTCATGAGCGCCAGAACCAGCGCGGGTGATGCGCCACAGGTCAGGATAATCTGTTCAGGCTGGAGCGAAACGCCATATGTTTCGTCATAGTGCAGGGCAATCCGTTCCTTCAGGGGCTGGCTTTCCCAATAGCCCATGGGGTCGGTCGCCAGCACGTGCTGGGCGCGTTCGATCGCCGCGCCTGGCGCGCCGGTGGAAGGCTGGCCAAATTCCATATGAATGATGCTGCGCCCCTGTGCGGCCAGTTCATGCGCCAGTGCGCTGTTGGACAGCGCGTGGAAGGGATCGATTGGCGGCACAGGCATCATGACCTCAAGGTGGAGAAAATAGGCTTATAGGGCGATGATCGCCCTGCGACCAGAAACTGCCTCTGGAAATCAGGCGGTCTGCCCAGCGTTTTCTACGCGACGTGCCAGTTCCTGCCAGGAACGTGTTGTGAAGGGCAGAGGCTGGAGTTTGCAGAATTCCATATATGATTGTATAAGGCACATTATCGGTCAAATATGAGTGATAGTAATGGGCTCACCAAAATCCCGCGCGGCTCTTGAACGACTGGGGCGTGACCTTCGTGGCGCGCGCCTGCGGCGCGGCATAGCGATAGCCGACCTAGCCGCTCGTGCCGGCACGTCAGCAAGTTCCATCGCGCGCCTGGAAAAGGGAGACCCGGGTGTGGGGATCGGCACTCTGGCTGACGTGCTTGTCGTGCTTGGTCTTCTGGACCGGTTGGCCGACCTGATTGATATCCGCAAGGATGATCTGGGACTGGCGTTGGCTGCTGAACGTCAGCCTCGTCGAGGCCGGTCTTCTGCGACCACGTTACGCAGGCAGCAGGATAAGGATAAGGCCACGCATGGGGGAGCGGATATTATTGATATGGATGGTGCTTCGTTCTGATGCCTGATTTCAGCGCCCATGTCGTTCTTGGCGACAGCCTGACTCCCGTGGGTCAACTGCGTTTTACGCAGGCAGGTCCACGGCAGTTTTCGACCTTCACTTATGATCCGGCCTGGGTCGAGAATTCTCGGGCCTTTGCCATCCAGCCAACCTTTCCCCTTGGCTCTGGGCCGTTTCATGCGGCTGGCCAGCCAAGGAACGTGCGCGATGCCCTTGCGGGTGTCTTTGCTGATGCTGCGCCCGACAGTTGGGGGCGCAGGCTTCTCGAGCGTGCCTACGGTAATGGGCTTTCCGAGTTTGAATATCTCACACTGTCGGATGACGTATGTCGGCAGGGTGCGCTTCGTTTCGCCGATGATAACGGAGAAATCATTCGTGGCGGCGCCGATGACATCATACCGCGTCTGGTCGATCTTGCCGCTATTACGGCTATCGCGCGGGCAT
Source organism: Komagataeibacter kakiaceti JCM 25156 (assembly GCF_000613305.1). The sequence continues at coordinate 9,481 of NZ_BAIO01000004.1, read as the reverse complement.
ATGAACAGGGCAAGGACATATCCGAAAGGGATATGCAGGCGCTCGCTGGTGCAGGTGGTTCGGGTGGGGCGCGACCGAAGGCCAATGTTCGGGACGGCGATGTGCTCTGGCTTGCAAAATTTACCTCGGTTCACGACCAGTGGCCAATAGAACGTATTGAAGTTGCCACGCTTCGTCTGGCAAGAGCATGCGGAATCCGGACGCCAGAGGTCAGGCTGGAACTGGCTGAAACGCCGTTTCCTGTGGCTCTGATCCAGCGGTTTGATCGGCGTGGGGCTGGCCGGATTCCTTATATTTCGGCGAGGACTGCTCTGGGGAAAACCGGAACGGAACTGGGTTCCTATACGGAGATTGTCGATTTTATCCGGACCTATGCCGCCGATCCCCAGGCAGAGTTCCGCGAACTCTTCCTGCGTCTGGTTTATACTATTCTCGTGTCAAATAAGGACGATCATCTGAAAAATCACGGATTTCTCTATGTGGGCGCTGGACACTGGCGGTTATCCCCCGTTTTCGATGTGAATCCAGCACCCGACCGTAACCCGCATCTGGAAACGGCGATACTGGAGGGCGGTCCGCATGATCGGTCCATCCGTCTGGCACTGGAGGCGTGTGAATTCTTCGAAATTACCCCTGCTGAGGCCCGGCAGATGATCCGCGTGACAGCGCGGCGAATTTCGGATGAGTGGAGGCCTGTTCTGCGAGAGGTTGGTGTTTCCGGGGCGATGGCGCGTCATTATGAAGCCGCCTTCATAAACGATCAGATCGGGATCGCGCTAACGATCTGATAGTCACATATGACTGATAATATCGTATAATATGCCAGATACGACACATAAATTTGTCGAATCTATCCCTGCCAGACGTCGCCGCGCTATTGATCGAACAGCATGGTCAACATCATTGTGTCCGCAATGATCGGGATGTGAGGCCGTCAGGAAAATATCGGTCACCTTCTACCCAATGGTAAATTCGAGTTCCGATTGTTCATCAATGGCGCGCAGGGTTTCATACAATCCTGCGGCCACGCCTCTACCTTCCACGATCTCATCCGCCAGTTCATCCAGAACGCCGGCAAACGCTTCATCGGTCGCGAGACCGAAAACATTCATGCGCTCGCTTTTTCTGCGTTCGATCTCGCTGTTTGCTGTTCCCGAGGGAAATACGGTGGCGAGCATCCGCAGGGCTCGAGCAAAGTGGATCCGTTTGTAAAGGCGCGAACGGAGCGCCGTGTCGCCAGGCGTCGTCGAGAAAGACCAGAGTTCGATTGGCCCCAGGACGTTCACCAGAAGCTGTTCATACTTTGCTTCTCCGGCCGACATGTCCACGAAGAATGGCGCACCATTCTTTCCCGGTCCCGGCAGTGCGTTGCGGATCACATAGGCGCTGGCATCGGACAGCTTAAAGCGTCGGATAAGGCTGTCTGCCGTCTCCTGATCACCGCATTTGAGGACCCATCGGGCGGTTGATATCTTGTAAAGGTCCTCGCTGAAATCGGTATGGTTCTGTGAAATGAAGGCGAGTTGGACGTTGTGCTTGCGCCCCTCGCGGCCGTCGCGGACAGCCTGCTTGTCTACCTGGGGCGCTGGTTCGGTACGGTGCCACTCATCGAAGTCGACACGCTTCGTCGTTTCATACATCTCAGTGAAGCGGGCGAGATGATAGTCCCGCATGGACGGGGGCATATGCGGGTCGTCGGCATAATCGGGATGGAGAAAGAAATTCCGGGCCAGGATATGGCGGCCAAGCATATACATGAGCGCTGTCTGGCGGTTGGCCGCGGGAGAGCCGGATGGTGCCACCTCGGCAAGATCGAGAACGATCACGCGCGCGTCCCCCATATCCAGCCTTGTCGGGGACGCCAGCATGGGAAAATTCTTGATCACGTTCATGATGTAGCGATCAAACGTGTCGATCAGGCTTTCTCCAGTTTCCAGGGTGATCTTGGAATAGCGTTTTTCGATTTCCGGGCTGCGGGCCGCAATCAGCAGATCCTGCAGGACCGGTACTGCATGGCGCTGGGCAAAACCTGCAAGGCGGTATTCCCTGAGATTGACAAGGGCATCGACGACATCCCGCCACCATGTCGGATCGTCCTCTCCCGCATGGTGGGGCAGGCTGATGCCCAGCGATGTTATTGCGGCATCGACGTCGGGCTCGATCCCCGGAGTGTAGATTTTGGGCGTGCCCCCCTGCACCCCGGTACAGAGGCGGTAGGCTTCATCAATCACGTCCTCTACCAGATGGTCCATGCCCTCCCACGGCCTGCCATCCAGCGGCGTAGCAAGGAGCGAGATGAAATTCTGCAGGAAAACGCGCTCGAGTGGCAGAGGATATTCCAGTCCGACCTGGGTATCGAAGACATTGACCTCGAAGCCCGGGATTGCCTGCATCTTGACGTAAACCGCCTCGTGCTGGCGTTCGGGGCCAAGCGCGTTGCGCAGCATCTCGATCAGTCCGCGCGAGGACGGCCCGATATCGAGCTTGCCGATATAGGGGAGCTTCGTGCCGTGGCTGCTGATCGCGGCGCTGCTGAGGATCAAGCCCAGCAGAATGGTATTGGCCAGAACGGATTTTCCGCCGCCAGGCGGGGCGATGATAATGTCTACGACGGATGGGCGTAGCCCGCCCCCGGTCGGATCATAGGGCCAGATTGAACCATCGGGTTTGCGGAAGAGAATGGATCCCCTCTGCCACGGTGACGCACTGCGTGCCCACGGCATCATGGAGAACGCGTCACCGACAAGAGCGAGCGATGAGGTCGCAGTCGAACCGAGCGCCAGGGCAGGGACAGAACCCATGGCCGCCTCCAGCGGATCGCCAGAGATCCGCGTTGTCTTGCTGTTGCCCCACGCATCAATTGCTTGGGAGAGGTCCGACGCCTGCCGTCGCAGCTTCGCCTCTGCTCCAACCGGAGCCCAGGTTGTGGCGGTCATGCGCATCCGCACGGAATTATGGTTGTTTTTCTGGCGCTCCAGCTTGAGTGCGGCAAACGCCCGTCGAATGTCGCTATTTCCGGGGAACATCGCCAGAAACCCGGCTCCGGCTTCCTTGAAGCCGAAGGCGGCGCGGCCGCCACCCTCCAGGATCATGGCGCTGCGCCACGGCAGTCTCTTGCGGCCAAGCACGCTGGAGAGTTCGGAAAACGGGCGCGGATCCTCTGGGCCAATCGTCATGTCGACCGGGGCGTATGTATAATCCCCCACGGTCACGAGCTGTCCGCCTTTCGTTTCGGCGTCGGCATTGAAGATCTGGTCCCGGATCGCTGGCCAGAGCAGGCCCTGCGGATGTGGCTGCGGGTCATCCAGATCGTCCGGAAGCCGTGGCATTACCCGGTCACCCAACAAGGTCGGTTTCCAGGCGGAGCCCGCCGTTTCACGATAGGTCGCTTCGCGCGCGACCTGCAATGCCTGATGTGGACCGAGGAATTCGCAGGAAATGTCGAACCCCTGCAAGGCTGCCTGGACGCGCGAAATGAACGATTCATGACGGGCGGCCATAATGTCGGAGCGCAGGGCAAAACGTTGGGTATTGCCCACGCGGGGAAACTGGGAGGCAAGGTCCTGCGTTCCTCTGCCACCTGTTTGCGGTCCTCACGTGTCAGCACGCTGGGCCGGGTCCACAGGACGTAACAGGTGGCCTCCCAGCGCATGACGTTTGGCCAGCGCCGGCGCCTCTCTTCGATGACGTCCGAAAGGTCCGCTCCGATCTGTCGGGCTATGGACCGGCAGCCATTGAGGCTCAGGCGGTCAATCTCGATACCTGAGCGCTCGGGATCGGAAATATACCATCCCACAATGGCATGGCCACGTTCTTCAAGGAGACCCTGCAATTCGATACGCTGCTGCTCGGCGAGCGCTTCCACTTCCTGCCGCGTGCACATGCGACGCAGGCCATTGATGCGCAGTACGGAGACATATTCACCGCGTTTGGTGATGAGATGGTCCCCGTGCGTACTTTCCACATCGCAGAATGAGGCAAGGGGCTGGCGCAGCCCGAGGCTGATGCCGGCCAGCAGACTGGAAAGAATACCGCCCATTGATATGATCCTGTCATGTCATGACCGGTTGGGGATCGGCATCAAGCCATTCCCTGACAAGCGCCGGGTAGATGTCGGTGGGTCCGTTATGGAGACGGCCCAGGGGGAGGAGCCGGATGCCGTCCATCAGGGCTGTCGCGCTTTCATTGATCTGCGGGTCCGCCCGGTTCGCCATCAGCAGGGCAGTCGCCAGCAGTCGGGGAGACGTTGTCTCCAGCCGCCGCCGGGCTTCGGCCGTCCGCGCGTGCAGAGCGCGGAGCACAGCGAGAGCGCTTTTGCATTGCGCAGGCATCATCGCGGTATCCGACCCTGACGCGATCGCGTCCATTGCACGATGCCAGACGACATCCTGTCCGTTTGGCCCGTTGCCGAGCGTCTGCATGAGGGCCTGATGCGCGCAGCGGGTCAGGGTCATGATGCGTGTCTGCGACAGTTTCGGCCACCATATCAGGACGGCTTCGCGTTCGATGGCCGGACGGGTCGGATCCTGCAGGATATTGCATAAGGCGCAGACAGGTCCGGGTCCGTCACCGTGCCATGGAAACCTGCGACCAGGCGTTATCAGGCCGCAGCAGGCACATGTGAAAAGGCCCGGCTCACCCATCTCCCCGGCGCCTGGCGCTGACGGATCCCATGGGCGCGGCAGCAGCCGGAAAGACTGTGTGAGACGGGCCATTGCGATCGGGTTCCTAGCCGCCGCTCGTAAACTGATAGGCCTGAGCCTGCGTACCAACGGTTGCCGAGCCACCGGACGCGGTGTTGGCAGCCTTGTTGATCCACTGCGGACCCGTTGCGAACAGACCGCACAGCACGATGCCGGCGATTGCCATACCGACCTTTCCGGGCGAACGGTTCTGTTCGTTGCGGCTCTGCCAGGCCGCCCATACGCCGCCGATGAAGCAGATGAAGGCAGCGACATACATGCATGCTGCAGCGACAAAGCCGCCCGCTGTCAGCCCCTCCTGGGCGGTGGCCTGCATCTGGGCCCCGATACCGTTTGCGCTGCCGGTTGCGGATTGGGCCAGCGCATGGCTGGCAATGAGGATCGGGACGGCCAATGTGCCAAGTGCCGTGACGGCACGCTGGCTGTATCCGACCCGTTTGGTCACAAGACGCGTCAATCGCCCCGTGTCGGGGATGCTTGTGCGAGAGAGGTTCATGGTCAAGGGCTCCGTTAAAGAGGGAGGCATGTCCCTCGGAGGAGTCTTCGGCCAGTAACATGCGACTGCGAATGTTTTTTCCGAAAAAATCTATCTTGTCGAACGGTACACTATGACTTTGGTATAAAAATGGCTATCCGGCGTTTGGGGTTGATGGGCTGAATCCCCGGCTCGTTGGGAAGGCAGCTCAGGCCACTGCCTGAGCTACCATATCGGGGTGCCGTCCGATGACCCGAACGTAGGCTACAGCGAAGTCGGGGGCCATCGCCCGTGCCTGCTCCCAGTCCCGTAACGTGCCGACAGGAACGCGGAAACGGCTGGCAAACTCGACCTGAGACAGACCGAGATCGTTACGGGTTTTACGGATCAACCGCGCCCTTTGCCCACGCTCCATGCCTTCGATGGATACCGCGCGGTCTTCGGAATCCGCCGGATCAGCAGGTAGAATGATATGCTCTCTCTTCACCTTTGTTGCTCCTTCTCACGGAAATAAAGCGGGGCAGATCGTCCCGCCAGACAAACACACCGGTGAACAGCTTCTCGCCCACGACGCCAACCACTTTGTAGCGATCCTCCTCATCCTCAATGCGGATGGTGGGCAAGATCAGGTGATTATCGTCCTCGAAAATACGGTCGCCAAAGGCCAGAGACAGTTTGTGCTTTTTTTGGTTGGCGAGGTCTTTTGCGGGGTCAAACCTGTTATCCATGAGACGATAATACGGGATTACCGTAGTTGCTGTAAAGTGAAAACTACGGGCATCCCGCAACTTTTAGCCATTTCGACAGGTCGCCATCAACCTCGTATACCCGATAGCATAAAAATCCGGGGCATATATCTTTATCCAGAATCACTCGAATATTTAGTAATAATAAAATATTTCTTGTTTAATTTCTAGAAAATATGAACAGTAAGCGAAAGTGATCGAGCGTAGTTTAGGTGCTACCGCGAATACATCCCTATTTTTGTACGGGCCTCAACTTTGATGGGTCTGTTACCCTCATTATAAACAAGTTTCACACGGTCAACCGTTGGTTGGAATGGACGATAAATTTTCAATTATCCTTGATAGGTATTTTAGAAATACCATAACCAAGAACACCAATGATGATTGGCATGCCAATGAAGGCGAAGAACTGCATAAAGGTCATTCTCGAAGCCCCCCTAAAACGGTCTGTGCCCGTTGAGGGAGAAAATATGCCATTCCCAGCCAGAAAGCGACTCCCAAGATAACGATATGAGTAGGAATGCGGTTGGCTGTCAGATTAAAAAATGACGCAGCCAAAGGAGATAGGACACCTAGCGAAAGGCAAGATCCTGCAGCGGTATCCTGCAGGTTTGCCCGCAGCTTGGTCCGCTCGTTATGAACAAGATTACCCATCCCAGTCATCGTGTTTGGCGGCTTCAAGTTCCCTTGCGATCAGGCTGCGGATTGCTCCAGCATGGTTAATGCCCTGGCGCACGGCCATATGTGACCATCTCACCAGATGGGGGCGCCCCGCTTTTTCGGGTTATTATTTCCCAATTTTATCATGTTTATCGGTTATCAAAAAAATGCGCAGGAAGGTCGAACCTTAGCTAATCTCAGCGCTACGGGTTGGGTTATGATTTTAGCCGGACGTTGTCCAGTGGCTCAGGATCCAGGTTGCTTCCTTGACGGGATTGAGGAGGATCACGCCGAAAACGAACTGGATGAGGCAACTGAGTTTTGAGCGGTTTGTTTTTCCGGTCGCCGACGCGTTCCACGCAACGACCGCCATGAACGCCGCCCAGGCGCCGAACATTTCGAAGAACAGGGCGAAATCACTGACGATTGACAGGATGGCATCCTCTGGGCCGGTCCCGGAAATGACGCTTCCGGTCGCGGCATCCGTATAGCCGGTGACAGAAGCTCCCAGCGAAACCTGCGTATCGAGACCGGCAGAGGTGGTGGATTTGGTGAGTATCCTGTCAAAAGTGGCGAAGACGCCGGAGAGGACAATCCCGATCCAGGGCACCCAGGGACGGCCGACGAACGGGTTCTGGGGCTGGCGCTGCTGCCATAATCCCCATGTCCCGGTCAGGAAGGCAATCCAGGCTGCAATATAGCAGGCCATTGGCAGCAGCCAGGCCATGGCGAGAGCGAGATCGTTGACGAGGTTGACCAGACCTTGCACGTCGATGTCTCCTTGCCTTACTGGATGATGCCGCGTTCAGCCTGGATCACCCACATCGTGCCGCGTTGAGAGATGGCGCGCACTCGACCATATCCGCGGAGATCGGTGCCGATTTCGATTTCGGACTGCGGCGGTTGCCCGGCCGGCGCAGCGTCGTCCTGCACCATGGCAAGCTGGGAGATGCAGCAAGTATCCGGTAGTGCGGCGTCCATGTCGGGGGCGGAGCAGGAGGCGCCTGACGCATTTTCGCTGTCCGGGACGCTGGAAATTGCGGCGGCGTTGGTGTTGGCTGCGGCTCGGCCGCCGCGGCTTCCAGGGCTGCCCGTGCCTTGTCGGCTGCGGCACGTGTGGTGGCCGGTCCATCTGACGGGGGTGCTTCGGCGTCGGCCACGGCTCGTTTCGCTTCGAGGAGCGACATCCGGCGGTTGAGATCCGAAGCCTTTGCCGTATCTGCGATACGCAGCCGGTCAAGATCCTGCCGGAGCGCTGCGATCTCGCTGCGGGTCCGCTGCACCAGTGCTGCTTCTTCCGTTACAAGCTGCAGCACCTGCAACTGGTCGTCCGATGTCATGGGAGCCGCTTGCAGGCGGCTTGCTTTCTGGACCGCATCGTCCGTCGGAACAGCCTTTTCGATGCCAGTGTCGTGTTTCTGCGCGGGCGTGTTCTCGGCCGACGGGGTAGCCGGTATTGGGCCGGCGGGATGGGGCGGCTTTTTCATCGCAAGAAGTGCCTTGAGATCCTCATCTGTAGCCGAGACCTGAGGTGCCGGCGATGATGGCGATGATGTAGGTGAGTGTCCCGGCGCGGGAGACGCTTTGGGGCCTGATGGCAGCGGAGCGGAAATCATTCCGACTTCCTGGGCCACGGGAGACGCCTGCCTCTTTGTTATGCCCATCACGAGGAAGAGGGAGAGCAGACTGCGACGGCAGTACCCGCGATCATGACCTGCCTGCGACGCGGAAGCGCCCTGAAAAGGGCTATTGCATGTGGAACGGGTCGGTTTCTGTCAGGTGCTGCTGTCACAGGTTGCGGGTGAGGAGAGAGAGGCTCGGCAATTGTGTCCGGCGTGGGCGAAGGGTCAGGCTCGGGCGTCGTGCCCAGCTTGCGAAACGGGACAGGTTCAATGCCGCGATCCGCGCTGAACGGATCCCGGGACGTCGTTGCGGTTGCGGCTGAGGTCATGGTGAATGCTGCCTTCTGGTAGAGAGTGCAGAATTCGCCGATATCATGCGACCGGTGCCCGAAAACTTACTTCTTCATGACGACGTCCGACATGAAGATCACGCCAACACTGACCTGAGCGGCAAGATTTACGCGCGGCTGGGTCGGCATCTGCTGCATGAGCGCGCTGTTGACCTGCGAGGCCGCTGCACCGGCCGCCACGCCCAGTTGTTGCGGGAAATTCAGTGACTGGACGTAGTTGACGTTGCCGAGGGCTCCGATCGAACCGGTCGTGTTCGACGTCATCTCGATCGCCTGCCCGAGCCCTTGGACAAAGGCGGCAGCGGCGGGAAGAACAAAGCGCTCGACGTATAGCTGGTCAACGCTTGAGGCCACGGCAGCTTCCATGGTGTCCGGCGCAACCACCATACCTTCGACCTGGATCGGGGTCGGATCATTCTTATGGAAGACCTGATCAACGCGGACAACCAGCCTGTTCAGATGTCCCCCGGCCCTTCTGACGGATGCTTTCATCCTGTCGCCAGCGAGTGGACCTGAATCAGCTTCCAGGATGATTTCTCCCCCGAGATCGCTGTTGGTTGCTGAAACCGTATGGGCGTAAATCCCCCGTCCGGCAGGAACAAGAACGCGGGAGAGAGAAGTCTGGGAATTTGCTGTCGCCGCCGAAGTTATCGAAGGGGAAACCGCCGGTTTTTTTGTCTGCTCCCTTCCGGTTTCCGTCTTTTCATACAGGACATTTGTGACCGGAAGGCGTCCATCAAGACGGCCTGCAAGATCCATGATCGCATGTCTGTATGCGGCGATTGCGTCCTTCTGGAGCTGCGGGTCACGTGGCATGGCAGCACGGAAGGCTGTATCCGTCTGCACTGGTACGACGGGAACGCTTGGTACGACCTCAGGCGCGTGCGGGGCTGGCGCTGCGGCGGCCTTGGCCATCGCCGGGTTG
>NZ_BAIO01000005.1 GCF_000613305.1 Komagataeibacter kakiaceti JCM 25156 | reverse complement strand
CTGGCGACTGCGCCCCGGCTGCCAGGGCCATGCCACCGGCTGCTGCGCCTGCTGCGATGACCGTGCGCCGTGTCATGCCGGGCTGCGTGTTCTTTCCGGTATTCTCGCTCACTGCTACCATCCCGCATCGTTGAGATATTCATCTTGTGTACGAACGTACACATAGCGCAAGGCTAAACCTGTTTCCTCATGTCGAGCAACCCTTCAGCCATCCGTCGGCCTGACCCCGACCGCAAGCAGCGCATCATCAATGCGGCTCTAGACGTGATCGTGGAACATGGCGTCCAGGGCACGACGCACCGCCGTGTGGCCGAGGCGGCAGGCGTGCCGCTTGGCTCGATGACATACCATTTCAACGGTATGGACGACCTGCTGCATCTGGCTTTCACGCAGGTGGCCCATGCCAGTTCCGCAGCGTTTGTCGGGCGGCTGGCCGAGGCCGGAAACCGGGAGGAGGCAATACAGGCAATTGTCGATATCATTGCCGGAAACATCTGGTCCACGCCGCGCACGCTATTGCTGAGTTATGAATTATACGCCTTTGCCGCCCGCAAGCCCGAACTCGCGGCCATTATGCGCGACTGGATGCAGGCCAGTCGGGAGGCGCTGGGGCGCTTCTTTGATCCCCTGACCTGCCGCGCACTCGATGCTCTGGTCGAGGGCATGGGCATTCATGCTCGGTGGATCATGCCAAGCTGGACCGTAGGCAGATAGAGGACATTATCCGTCGCCTCTGCGCGCTACAGGGCTGAAGAGCACCCCGCAATGCCGCAGGAGAAGGTTGCCGGCCACGCGCCTGCGGTAGGCGGCGGTGGAGCGCATATCATCGATCGGCGTGATTTCGGACATGGCCAGGTCAGCCACGGCGTTGAGATGCGCGTCATTCCGCGCCCCTGAGACAAGGGAATGATGCGCCTTCGGGCATGTCATGGGAACGGGACCGACCGCCCCGAACGCAAAGCTGATCCCGGCCGGGTCATCAGGCACGCCGACCGTTGCGAGGGACAGTTTCGAGATCGCCTGCGCCTTGCGCGGGCCGACCTTGGTAAAGAGTTGCGGCTGGCCCAGGCATTTTGCGGGAATGACAAAGCCAGCAATCAGTTCTCCCGCCCTGCGTTGCGTGCGCCCGGCCCCCGTGATGAACGCGGCAACGGGCATTTCCCGGCTTCCATCGCGATGGATGAGCCGGACACGGGCCTGAAGGGCCACCAGTGCGGGAAGCCCGTCTCCTGCCGGGGAGGCGGTGGCCACATTGCCGCCAATGGTCGCGGCATTCCTGACCTGCGGGCTGCCAACCCCATGCGCGACATCCCTGAGAATGGGCACAGAGCGCGCGATGACAGGATCATGCAGGATGTCCTGCCAGCGCATCAGGCACCGATGACGAGATTGCCATCCTCCCCAAAAACCTGATGCAGTTCCGGCGCATCCAGCTGCTCAAGCGAAAACAGCTGGAGGGTGCCAAGAGCATGGCCCGCGCGCACCACAAGGTCGGTTCCCCCCGCGATCGGGACCAGGTCGGGGTTTTGGGCCAGACGCGCCAGCCCGTCCTGCAAGGACAGGTCCGCCTTGCCGGAAATGGTGCCCCTGCGTGGCGGAAGGCAGGCTGCTTGCTCCAGCGCCGCGCGGATTTTCACATAGCCCGTGCACCGGCAGAGATTGCCCTCAAGGGCATCATCGGGGCTGTCATCACGGTGCCGTCCGGCCCAGACCATGACAATGCCCGGCGTGCAGAAACCGCATTGCACCCCGCCCGTGCGCGCCAAGGCGGAACAGATTTCCGCGCCATCCGTCGTCCGGGCCAGGGCTTCAATGGTTGTCACCGTAGCGCCTTGCAGCGTTTCGGCTGCTACAAGGCAGGAACAGACTGGCCGCCCATCCACCATAACCGTGCAGGCCCCGCATTCGCCTTCACCACAGCCAAGCTTGGCGCCGCTGAGGTGCAGATCATCGCGCAGGACCTGCAAAAGGGTCTTGCCCTCATGGGCAATCTGGGCCGGTGCGCCATTAAGCTGGAACGTGATCATGACAGGGTCTTTTCCATCACCGGCAGAATGGCCTCCGGCGTGATCGGGAACTGGTCAAAGCGATGCCCAAGGCAGCGCGCAAGGGCATTGGCAATGGCTGCCGCCGCAGGTGTCAGGCCGACTTCCGCAATGCCGCGCGCACCCAGCGGATTTGACGCATCAGGGTGATTGATCAGGTGAACACGGACATCCACCGGCACATCGCGGATGGTGGGCAGGATGTAGGACGAGAAACGGTTGTTCAGGACACACCCCTCGTGCTGCACAAGGTCTTCACTCAGGCAAAGCCCAGCCCCTGCGCCAGACCGCCTTCGATCTGCCTGTCACCCCATCAGGATTGATGACTGTTCCGGCATCGAGCCATGTCTCGACTTCTTCTATCGTGACATTCGCAGTCGCGGTATCCAGCGCAATGCGAACGGCCTGTATACCGTAGGAATACCCCACGTGCGGCGCGCCCAGTGTCAGTTTTTCTGGAAAATCCGGTGCAAAATGTGCGGTCTCCTCCAGTACTCCGTTTTCACCTGCATCAATCCGCACTGCCAGTTGACGGGCGGCCTTCGCCACGGCATTGCCCGTCACGACCACCGAGCGGGAGGCATTCGTGGACCACGAATTCGTATTATCCGTCGTGCCGATATCAAGCCCGATGTCATGCGCCGCGCAACCTAGTCCGGATGCTGCAATCTGCTGGAATGCGGACAGATTGCCCTCGCCAAGGTCCGCACTCGAACAGTCCAGCCAGAACTGGCCGTTCGCGTCGCGGCGCAGGGTGACGCTGGAACCGGGTTCGGCCCCGGCCCCCAGCCGAAGCCCTGCCAGACAAAGGCAAAGCCGGTCGCGCGCAGCTTCCCATCCGCGTCTGGCCGCAGGGTCTCCGCCTCAGGCGCACGGAGTAACGGCCCCTTGCGGGCTGCGGCAATCAGGCGTGGCAGCGTGACATCGTTGCGCACGATGTGCCCGGCCCCGGCCCGGTCACCGCCGCGGAGCAGGTTCTGCACCCGGAAATCAACCGGGTTCATGCCGCATTTCGCCGCCAGCGCGTCCATCGCCTGCTCAATGCCCAAAATGACCTGCGGATTGCCAAACCCGCGAAAAGCCGAGGCATTGCCGGTATTGGTATGGACGGCCTTGCCCTCAATCCGGCTGGCCTGAAAACGGTAGGGACCGGACGCATGTTCGGCTGCAAGAACAAGGACGGCCGGCCCCAACGTCATATAGGCCCCGGTATCGGCCAGAAGGCTGGCCTTAAAGCCCATCAGCCTGCCCGTGGCATCACAGCCCACCGCGACATCGACCTCAAAGCGGTGCCGCTTGACGGAACAGCCAATACTTTCTTCACGCTCATAGACATAGCGGGCAGGGCGACCCGTAGCATGTACGCCAGTGCCAGATGGGCCTGAACATTCAGGTCTTCCTTGCCGCCAAAAGCGCCCCCATGTGGATGCGACACATGGACCTGCTCCAGCGGAACACCAAGGATGGCGGCAATCTGCTTCTGGTCAGCAAAAGGGTTCTGTCCGCCACAGGTTATGGCGATCCGCTGCTTCTCATCACGCCAGGCGATGCCCGCTTCGGGCTCCAGAAAAGCATGTTCCTGCCGCCCCGTAATGTAGGTCAGGCGCACGATGTGGTCGGACGCTTCCAGCGCGGCATCTACATCGCCAAAACCCAGATCGACCTCATGGCACAGATTGCCGTTTGGCCCGATCTGCGGCGCATCGGGGGCGAGTGCCTGCCGCGCATCCAGCAGGGCGGCCAGGTCTTCATATTCGACGTGGATCAGCTTGCAGGCATGACGCGCCTCCTGCTCGCTCTCGGCCACTACAAGAGCTACGGCATCACCACAAAAGCGCACCCGGTCATGACACAGGACAGGTTGATCGGGCGCGATCAGGCCAAAACTGTTGAGGCCCGGAATATCGGCATGGGTAAGAATCCGCACGACCCCAGGGGCCTGCCGTGCCGCATCCGTATTGATTGACACGATCCGGGCATGGGCACGTCCGGCGCGCAGGACCCTGAGATGAACACAGTGGTCGCGATACAGGTCAGAAGGGTAGGGGAAAGCCCCTCTGGCTTTGTCGAGGGCGTCCCATTTCTGGATGGATTGTCCAATCACAGGTCTGCTCCGTTGTCTGTCCTGTCCTGAGCGTTATCAGGCCCGGAGCAATACTTACGATACGATCCGTATCGTAGTCAATAATCGATACGGATCGTTGCGAAAAACATCGGACGGTGGCAGTTTTCCCGCAGTGTGCTGGAGAACGATCTTGAACATTCCCGACCCATCTCATGCTGCAAAAGCTTCCTCAACAGGAAGCGGCCGCAAACGCAGTCGGCAGGCTACCGAGGCCGCACAGGGGACAGCGCTGCAACTCGCCTATGATCTGGGCCCGGAGCGGGTAACGATGGAGGCGATTGCAAGTCATTCAGGGGTGGCGAAAACAACGCTCTACAGGCGCTGGAACAGTGCCGCTGCCGTTGTGATGGACGCATTCCTGTCGGAACTGACCCCACAGATTGCCTACAGAACGGGGCAGGATGTCAGGCAGACACTCGTTTTCGCGCTTGAAGACCTCAGTGCGGCGCTGGACGCACCACGGCGGAAACTCCTGCGGCACATGATCGCCGCCGCGCAGTCCAGTTCCGTACTCGAAAAGGCCTTCTGGGATCGATGGATTGCGCCGCGAAGGCAAGCGGGGGTGGTGGCGCTCGAACAGTTCGGAATATCCCCAGAGGCGGGCGAACTCACTCTCGACCTGCTGTATGGCGCGTTTTATTACCGGATGCTGATTCCGTATGCGCCCATCACAAGCACATGGATTCAAAAAATCGTGGATCAAGTTTCCTGAATGTTGTCGTATTCCGTAAACGGCGAGGCTGCAGATGGAAATCTGGAGCGATAGGCAGCTATCGTTGGGATCAAGCCTAATCGGGCTGATCGGTTGTTACTGAGGCGTCCGGCTGTCAGAGGTTTTTACAGTATTGATTGGCTGCATTTCTATTATTCCGATCTGACAGCCGATCGTCCGTTTCCCCCCCTAAATCACCGGTCTGCTAAAGAAATGTGAGGTAGACCGGCGGAAGTCACCGACATCGGTCATTCCGAGCTATTGAGCCATCCGGTCAAGGCTGCCTCCAAAACGAACGCTCCCGCATTCCGCTTTACTCGTCGAGACCTGCCTTACGTTCAGGCAATCGCACCCGACAAGCGCAATAAGCCGTCCAGCTTATTTTCTGTGTTTACGAAGATACTCTTCGAAACTTGAAAAGAGCGGCTGTCCCTTCGTCGCATTGATCTTACCGAGCTTGTCTTTCTGATCCGCGTATCGAGATAGAGGCACAGTTCTGCGAAGCGAGTGAGGCTCACAAGCTCCCACTGAGCCCCGAACTCCCGCTTGATGGAGGTGTAGATAATCGCCGGCTTGAAAGGTGTGGCTCGGCCGGGACCGGCCTTCGCAAACTGTATGTAGCGATCGATTAAATATTTGACATAGCCCCGTTTATCACCATCAGCTCCGATCGATCCGGCGGGCGGAAGGATCTTTGTTTTGTTATTCATCGTCTTGAAGATGAGCGTCCCTGTCTGCACAGCGCCGGGGCTGTTGATCGCGATATTGCCTTTGTTCTCGGTGATTATGGTATTGCCAAGTTTTGCAAGCAAAGCAGCAGCGAAAAACGCGTCTTCGGGACGCTCGGGCTCGCGACTGTCCGCTTCGGCCCGCGCTTTCATGTCGAGAAGCAGCTCGACCGAAAAGACCTCCGGCTGGGCATCAATGGTCCTGTGATGTGTTGGGCAAAGCAGCAGCAGGTTGTCATAGCCCTGCCGTTCCGTCTCGTTTTGGTGCGGATCGTAACGCTCCCCGCCAGCATTGCGGACTTTGATGTGGCAGATCTCGCCGATGATCGCTCCATTCTTACCCACGATTGGCGTCGGACACCCCGGAAAAGCGCAGCGTCGCCCCGCCTGCGCGAAGAGCCGTTTTATCGTCGGGAGAGATGGCTTACTCATTGAATGCTAGGTGTCTCAAAGGGACTTTACCACGAAGGTCGCACGTTGCCGGTAAAATCTTTCGCCATGGCGGACATAATAAGCCTGTTTCATCAGTCATCCTTACCTCCATGTCCGATCGGCACGCACATCAAAATGCGATTGACCTTACCCCCAACATACCCTCAGTTCTGAGTTAGAGTCTGTGAGTTGCTGTATGCCTTGTTCGCGTGTTGAGCGAAAGCCTCTGGTCAACCGGACATCCGGAGACCTCTCAAGCCAGCTCCATTAACGTCTTGATGCTTCCGATTTCGAGACAAAGATGCAGGATCGTCCTGGCAACAAGACATAAGCCTTTAACCTCCGGTTTCTTTCATACACTTTCGAAACCGAACATTCGGCTCCCACGATCTGCCTGTCTGCTCACTGATACAGGAGCAAACCGGCGGGATGCGCCTTCTTCGCGGACGCGCAGGCGGTTAGGGTAGGTCTCCCACAACGGTGACGATCGTTACGCGAAAAGTGTATCGGAGGATCGTTGTTTTTGCTATGTTCCAGTGCTTCCGATCATCGTCAATTTCTAGCTGTTAGGGTCGGAGACGAACCTGCTAATGTTGGTCTTTCATGGAACAGTCGATCCAAGCCATTTGGAAGCAAGACGAGATCCCCGTCATTCTGCGGCGCACGGGGAAAGGCGAGCTCCTGCGGGTGCGGTTGCCGTTCGATGGCAATAACCGGCAATGGCTGCAAAACGCGCGCCGCACTACACCAAGCTGGATCGCATCGCGCAAGTTCTGGGAAACCCCGAAAGCCTGGTTCGATGATTTCGTGAATCGCGCGCTGCAGAAATATGGCCGCCTTTATGTGATCCAGCCGTATCGTGAGCAGGAAATCTGCTCACCCTCCTGCCAGAACGCCAAGGGCCATGAGTGCCAATGTTCCTGTATGGGCGTCCATCACGGTGCAGGCAGCGACGGGAGCTGGTTTGAGGTTTCCGACGCTTTTTCGACCCGGTGGGGAGAGCGCGAGCTTGCTTGTCGTCTGATGGTTGCCAAGACGTGAGTGCAGTAGATATTGCTCGTGCTCGCCAAATTTCTCCGCCTCGGGATCGGATCGTTACCCGGCTTTTGGCAGGTTATGTCAGAAGAAGACATGCTGGGTGCCTGATCTAAACGGCCGCTTCTGGTCGGTAGCCGTTATTAACATGAGCGCAGAGAATGGCTGCTTTCGGTAATCGCTTCCCAATAACCGACATTCTGCTGTCCCCCCATAGCTGTCGTTCCGGGCGGCTAAGCGGCCCCCCTTGGGGATCGGTCAGGCGCGATTTTCCATGCTGGCTCGACCGGAAAGGAGTGAGAGGGAGGCTTCGCCTCTGATGCCGAATAACCGGCATTTAGAGGAGAGTTTCCATGAGTGAGTTTCTTGCTTCCGGTCGCGCCGGTTTCCGCGTGGATCCGTCGCGCGGCGAACGCAGCGCCCGCGTATCGTCCGAATAATTTTCGCGCCCCGACGATGAGCGCTACCTGTCCCTGTCCGACCTGCACGTGGCCACTCTTGCCCGTGCGGATCGGGCCACCGCCCGCACCGTCGAGAGCCGCGCTATCCGCGTCGAGGCCTCGCACGACAATGCCGAGCGCCTGACGCTCACCGTGCCGGGGCAGAATGAGCCGATCGCGCCCACGCACTGGTCGTTCGGCCAGATGTGCAGTCTGGTGGGAGCACCTTCGTCGTACCTGCGCAATCTTCCCGCACCGCTGGCGGCGATCAACCTGCAGCACGGGCTGCTGTCGCACCGCGCCGAACTGGTGAAAACGCTGGAAGCCGAGGATGGCGGATGGAACTGCGCGCCGTAACCGGCCCCGATTATGGTCGCATCTGGGACCATGAACTGGTGGGCGCGGTGCGCAAAATTGCCGGCGACGGCATAGGCGATACCAACTGGAAAGTGCCCGGTGTCATCGACTGAAGGCAGCACTCTTCAGTTCGCCAGCGCTCGGGTCAATGGGGACAAACTCCAGCTCAATTCCAGTTCCTGGCTGCCGTTATCGATCTGTTCAGTCGTCGTGTGATCGGGTGGGCCGTAAGCGACCGGATGAAAAAGGATCTGGCCATCCGTGCCCTGGATATGGCGGTGCGGCTGCGTGAACCGGCGCCCGGCTGCATTTTCCATTCCGATTGTGGCAGCCAGTATGGCTTCCATGATTTCCAGAAAAAGCTGCTGGTCCATGGATTGCTGGCTTCAATGTCCGGAAAGGGAAACTGTTTTGACAACGCTGCTGTCGAAACGTTTTTCAAAAGCCTGAAGGCAGAATGGCTCTGGAGGCAGAACTGGCCAACCCACCGTCAGGCTACTGCCCCCATCTTCCAGTATATCAATGGTTTCTATAATCCACGTCGACGCCATTCATATCCGGGTGATATCAGCCTCTCGCTTTTGAAGCAAGAGTGGCATAATCACTTCCTGACCGGCACAGAACCGTTACAAGTCTATTGGGCTCGACCAGCCGGAGACAACTGCCTGTTCCTTAATGGCATGCTGCATGTCCTGCGCACTGGATGCCCCAGGTGGCGGGACATGCATGAGCGCTACGGCAAGAGGAACTCCGTGTATGTCCGGTTTCGCCGTTGGGCTGAACTGGGCGTATGGGACGCCCTGCTGCAAACCTTGGTGGATCTGACCTAGTCACCGTTGTCCGGCGTTCGGTTTGACTACATGGCTCTTATGTCAGAAATTGTTTCTGCTGATAGGATCATGGTAAAGGCCAGATAGATGAAGGGGATGACGGAAAACACGGGCAACTTTGCCTTTCTGGCAAAAAAGGCCCCGGAACTGGCCAAATTGGGGCAATTGGCTGAGCATTTCTTTCTTCTCGATCCTCCGACTGCGCTCATCAAGATACGGCAGTTTGCGGAACTGACGGCCAAGGACATCGCTGCCCGGCATGGTGAACTGCCCGACACGCATGCTACTTTTGATGAAGTACTGCGTGTCCTCCAGAGATGTTCACTGCTGCAACGTCAGATTGCGGATCTGTTCTTCCATATCAAGCGCGTCGGTAATACTGCCGTTCATGAAAACACAGGCACACGCTCCGAGGCTCTCGAATCCCTCAAGATGGCCCGGCTTATCGGCATCTGGTTTCATCAGGTCTATAATCATGCCCCGAATTTTCGTGCTGGTCCATTCGTTCCGCCGCGTCCGCCGGAAGATGCAACACCTGCCCTGCGTGAGGAAATAGAAGCTCTCCGTAAAGCCGTTGCAGAAAGTACGGACGCTGAAGCCAAGGCGCGACTGGTGGCGCAGGAAGCAATCGCTATACAGGATGCCTTGAAAAATCGCGCCTCTAGAGAAGCCGAAGAACGGGCTTTCTGGGAGCAGTATGCCGTTGAGGCGGACAGGGAACGCCAGACTGCTGAGCGCGCCCTGGCGCTGGTGCAGGCGCAAGCCATGGCAATGCCTGCTGCAGCCCTTTCCGATCTGGCTCAGGAAGCGGATCAGAAAGCTCAGGAACTGGAAATCGACGAAGCAACGACACGCGTCCTGATCGACGCCCAGCTTCGTGCCGCTGGCTGGACCGTGGACAGCAGGACCTTGCAGCATAGCAAAGGAACGCGCCCCGAGCCCGGTCAGGCCATCGCCATCGCGGAATGGCCGACCGAAAGCGGACCGGTTGATTATGCGCTGTTTATCAACGAACAGGCTGTCGGCGTCATAGAAGCCAAACGAAAGATCAAAAACGTTTCAGAACGGCTTGGGCAGTCCAGGCGCTATGGCCGGGATATCATCCTTGCTTCCGAACAAAGATTGGCTTTCACCCCATCGGCCGATGCCATGGCGTATCGCGTGCCATTCATGTTCGTGACCAATGGTCGCCCTTATTTTAACAGACTGGAAACGCTATCGGGCATCTGGTTCTGGGATGCACGTACGGGTGAACCCCAGCGCGCGCTGATGGACTGGTTCTCCCCACGTGATCTTACCGCACGGCTGGAACAGAAACTCAATCCCGCAGCCTTGGAGGACACAGATCGTCAACTGGGCGTCACAGGCCTGCGTGACTATCAGGTCAAAGCCATCCATGCGATCGAAAACGCGATTGCACGGCGGCAACGGCGTCTTCTCGTTGCCATGGCTACCGGAACAGGTAAGACCGTCTGGCCATTGCGCTGATGTATGAACTCCTCCGCGCCGAACGGTTCCGCCGCATCCTGTTTCTGGTCGATCGCAGGGCGCTTGGTCTTCAGACGCTGGATTCCATGAGCAACACTGAAACCGCCAGCCTGCTGAAGTTTGATAAAATCTTCCCGATTGCAGGGATGGACAAGGCCATTCCCGACCTTGAGGACCGTGTGCAGGTTTCCACCGTGCAGGCCATGATCCGCCGCGTGTTCGACAACCCCGAGGACCAGCATCCCACACCGGGAAACTATGACCTGATCATCGTCGATGAGGCCCATCGCGGTTATGTGCTGGATGCCGAATTACGGGAAGAGGATCTTGGTTTCCGTAATCTGAACGATTACCTGTCCGCCTACCGGCGTGTTCTGGACTATTTCGACGCTACACAGATTGCCCTGACGGCCACACCCGCTTTACACACACGCGAGATTTTCGGCGCACCTGTTTTTCACTACAGCTATCGCCAGGCCGTCATCGATGGCCACCTGATCGACCATCGTCCGCCGCGCCGCATCACAACGGCCCTGAGCCAGACCGGTATCCATTTCGATGCGGGCACGGAAGTTGCTATTGTGGACTCCCGCACCAATCAGGTCGATCTTTTCGATCTTGAAGATGAAGTCGATTTCGAAGTTGCCGAGTTTAATAAGAAGGTCCACACGGAAGCCTTCAACCGTGCCGTAGCGGCAGCGGTCGCACAGGAATGTCCACCAGACAAGCCCGGAAAGACGCTCATCTTCGCAGCACGCGATACCCATGCTGATCTGCTGGTGAAGGCTCTGCGTGAGGCGCTCGCGGAAGAATATGGTCCGCAGCCTCACGACATGGTCGAGAAAATTACAGGGGAGGTGGATCGGCCAAACGAACGCATCAAGATCTTCCGTAGCGATCCACGCCCGAAATACGTGGTCACGGTCGATCTTCTAACAACGGGAATCGACATTCCGTCCATCGTCAATCTCGTCTTCGTGCGGCGCGTCAACAGCCGCATCCTGTATGACCAGATGATCGGTCGCGCCACGCGCAAATGCGATGAGATTGGCAAGGAATATTTCCGTATTTTCGATGCGGTGGACATCTACGCCAACCTTCAGGATGTCACCGACATGAAGCCGGTGGTGGTCAATCCGTCGCTGAGCTTTGCAACCCTTCTGAGCGACCTGAAACGTGCAGAGACCGATGCAGACCGCGCCTGGGTCCGGGATCAGATTGTCGTTAAGATGCGGCAACGTGTCCGTCACGTTGACCCGGAATTCGCGGCATCCCTCGAAGCCGTGCTTGGGCCACTGGTTGATTTGCCAGACCAGTTGCGTGACGCGCCGCCAGCAGCAACGATGGACCTGTTTACCCGCCACCCTTCGCTTGCAACAGTTCTCGATAATGCAGGCGGTCGCTCACGTCCGACCGGTATTTATATTTCCGAGCACGAAGATGAACTGGTTTCCATTACCGATACATTCGGCCAGCAGGCAAGTCCCGCTGATTATATCGAGAGTTTCGAGGCCTATGTCCGCGCCAACATGAATACGCTGCCCGCCCTGGTTGCCGCGACCCAGAAGCCACGCGATCTGACGCGGCAGGACCTCAAGGACCTTGCAACGGCGCTTGATGAACACGGTTTCTCTGAAGCCAGTCTCCGTCGTGCTTACGGCACGGCGCGCAATGCCGATATTGCCGCCCATATTCTGGGCTTCGTCCGTCAGGCCGCTCTGGGGGATCCGCTCGTGCCTTACGCCACACGCGTGGAAAACGGCGTTCAGAAAATCCTCGCTTCCCGGAGCTGGACGCCTAAACAGATCCGGTGGCTGAACCGTATCGGTCGCGCCCTGAAAGACCAGCCCGTAGGCGACCCGGCCCTGCTGTCCGATCCGCTCTTTGCACAGCAGGGTGGTTTCGATGTCATCAACCAGACCTTTGCTTCCGGCCTTGATGATGTATTGAAAGACCTCAATGCCGCCATCTGGTCAAATGGGCCTGAAGAAGGCCAGGCCGCGTAACAGGAAGTGTCTGACGTTATGAATCCCGCTGCCGATCTCGTGAACAAACTCTGGCGTCTGTGCGCGCTCCTTCGCAAGGACGGAGTGACCTACCAGCAATACGTTACGGAACTGACCTACCTGCTCTTTCTGAAAATGGCGTCCGAGCAGAAGGGCGTTGAGCAACGCATCCCGGCAAAATACCGTTGGAAAGCCCTGAAGGGGGCCAACGAGACCGAAGTTCTGAAACTCTACCGTCAGGCCTTGATTGATCTCGGTGATGGCGAGAAAGTCTCTGATCGCGCCATCGTCGCCATCTTCCAGAACGCAGCGACCATCGTGCGTGATCCGGCAAACCTGCGGAAACTCATCAATGCCATTGATGAACTGCACTGGTTTACGGAAGAGCGCGATTCCTTTGGCGATGCTTACGAAGGTCTCCTCCAGCGTATGGCGGAGGAGACCAAACGCGGCGCGGGTCAGTACTTCACTCCTCGCGTCCTGATTGACGTCATG
This sequence comes from Komagataeibacter kakiaceti JCM 25156, assembly GCF_000613305.1. Next base: position 22,671 of record NZ_BAIO01000005.1, on the reverse strand, counting down.
GTTCGCCTGATGCAACCGGAAGCAGGTGAGATTATCGAAGATCCGGCCTGTGGCACCGGTGGCTTCCTGATCGCCGCCAACCTGCATATGAAAGCCGAGACGGACGAATATTTCGATCTTTCAGAAAAAGAGCAGGAATTTCAGATCAGACATGCCCTGCGTGGCATTGAGAACGTGCCCGATACCTATCGTCTGCTCCTGATGAATCTCTATCTGCACAGCATCGACCCGAACAATGTCGTGCTTGGTGACACGCTGAGCCCGACCGGTGCCGGGGCCCGCTTCAAGAATGTCGATCTGATCCTGACCAACCCGCCTTTCGGCCCCGCTGGCGGGCCGCCGACGCGTGATGATCTGACCATTACCTCCACTGTTTCTTCCTATCAGCTTCCCTTTGTGGAGCACTGCATCCGTGCTCTGAAGCCGGGTGGCCGCGCCGCCGTGATCGTGCCCGATAACGTGCTGTTTGATGACGGGCGTGGCAAGGCCCTGCGCCAGCGCCTGATGAACTGGTGTGACCTGCACACGCTTCTGCGCCTGCCTGTCGGGATCTTCTACGCGCAGGGCGTGAAAACCAACGTGCTGTTCTTCACCCGTTCGGAAGAGGAAGCGCCGGTCAGGGACGCTACGAAATCCGTCTGGATTTACGATGCTCGCTCTGGCGCACCGTCTTATGGCAAGACCAACCCGTTCCGCTCCAGTGATCTGGACGATTTCGTCGAAGCCTTCGGCTCAGACCGCAATGGCCGCGCAAAACGCAGGGACCAGGGCGAGAAGGGGCGTTTCCGTCGCTTTACCCGTGACGAAATTGCGGCCCGTGGCGACAATCTTGATATCACATGGCTGAAAGACACGACCGATGAGGCCGAAGACGGGCTGGAAACACCAGAGGATATTGCTGCTGCTATCGAGGAGCATCTGAAATCGGCGCTTGAGGAGATTGCGGCGCTGATGGCGGAACTTGAGGGCGACGGGGCGGTGGTCGCAGCGGAGGTAGCAGAGTGATGTTACCGAAGGGGTGGGCTGAAGCAACTGTTGAAGAACTAGCTGGAGCAGCAGGATATGTTAGTGACGGTGACTGGATTGAATCTAAAGATCAGAATCCATTGGGAGAGGTCAGGCTCATTCAGTTAGCTGACATAGGTGTCGGTAGGTTTATAAATAAATCAGCGCGTTTTCTCACAAAAGACACAGCATTGCGTTTGAAATGCTCAAAACTCAAACAAGGGGATGTTTTAATCGCGCGAATGCCTGATCCTATAGGACGAGCCTGTATTTTTCCCGGTTTGGATCAGGATGCTATCACGGTTGTTGATGTTCTATTGTGGCGGAGTGACTGCACATTGGCTTTGCCCGCGTGGTTTGAGAAATGGTTCAACAGTCCAACTGTGCAAGAACGTATGAAGTTTGAAGCCACAGGGACTACTCGCCAGCGAGTAGCAGGAGGACGCATAAAAAATATGTGCTTTCCTTTTCCCCCTCTCGCTGAACAACGCCGCATTGTTGCCAAACTGGACAGTCTGACCGCCCGCATCGCCCGTACCAGGGTGGAGTTAAAACGTGTAAAGAAGAACGCAAATCAAGTTAAAATTGCTACGCTACAAAAAGCTTTTCATTGGAATAGTAAAAACCTTCCAAGTGGATGGGCACGAAAAAAAATCGGGGAAATTGGAGAAGTACAATTGGGACGTCAGCGGTCGCCAAAGGATCACTTCGGCCCGCATATGCGTCCTTACGTAAGATCGGCAAATATCACTTGGGATGGATGGGATCTATCAGATGTAAAGGAGATGAATTTTTCTCCAGAAGAGTTTGAGGTATTTAAACTCAAATCTGGAGATGTTCTTCTTAATGAAGGTTCAGGTAGCCCATCAGAAGTTGGCAAACCGGCAATCTGGAAAGGGGAGATCGATAACGTATGTTTCCAAAACACTGTTCTGAGAGTGCGGTCCGACGCATTTTCTCCTGAATTATTACGGTACGTATTGCTTTTTCTTGCGCGCACAGGAGCCTTTATCAAAAATACTCAAGGCGTGAATATTATTCATATCGGGAAAGCGGGACTGTCGCGCACATATATTCCGGTTCCGCCTATTAGTGAACAACCTAAAATCCTTAAAGAAATTCATGCCGGGTTTGATGCGGCAAACCGTTTGGAGCACGAGGCAGATCGTTCACTAATCCTTCTCGACCGCCTCGAATCCTCCCTTCTCGCCAAAGCCTTCCGGGGCGAACTCGTCCCGCAGGACCCGAACGACGAACCCGCCAGCATCCTGCTTGAGCGTATTCGTGCTGAACGGGCAGCAAAACCGAAGACACGGAAAAGAAAATGACAGCACCGTATGAGGAACTCGATCTGGAAAAAGACAAATGGGTTCGAATTATGGGGGTTTATGGTGACGAAAGCGTTCTGTGGGACCGTAAAGGCGTAGGGCGCTGTCTGGATGAACTTCCCATCATCCCGCAGTTGCGGGACCATTTGGCGCGGTGGGGCAAAAGTTACAGGGAGCGTGATGAATATAGCGAAGAGGAATGGCTACATCTGGAGCCGCCATTTGATATAGAACGCTATGCGGCGGAAGGACTTGTTCTGGCCCGTGCCGTGAAAGCGGCATTGCCAGACTGGACAGTCATTTATTTCGACGTATCAAAGGTAGATTATAAAAATTCGTTGCCACGGCATGTCTTTGAATACGAGGTTTGATCCAGCCTATATCTACTCCTGATTATCAGTTCCCCATGCTTTCGGTTCCGCGTCTGGTGGAGTATCCGTTGCGGGGTGTGGATATGGGTTATACGGTTTCAACTGTAAGCTGGATGGCCTCGCGGAGCATACGACGCAATGCCAGGGACTGTTCAAGCCACGACTGGTAAAGTTTAGGGTTTTGCTCTTTTTCGATTTGCTCACCAATCGACATGATTTTTTCATACAGTTTTTCCGCGCCAGACTCCAACGCATCCAACTCCAGACTTTTCATACTCTTTCTGTAGTATTCAACACGATCAATGTCTGCCTGAATTGAATGGTCGTACATATCAAACACGTCATCAAGGCGGCGGAACAGATGTTGCGTAATATCACGAGGGTGGTTGATCTCGGCAAAATACGCCATAAGATCATTCCCGCGAAAAGCTAGAACCTCACGCTGTATTGCACTGTAGGCACATATTCCGCGTATTACGATACCTTCAAATTCAAGACATTCCTGAACAACGTCCATGACCTCTTCAATCTGGTCTTCAGCGCGCAAGTCCGCTTTGTTCAGTACAATATAAACCGGACGGTCATCCACGCCAATTTCATGGATAAAGGCCAGATCGGACTCTGGTACGGTACCATTCGCGTCAAGGCCGATCAGCCAGATAATCGCATTGGCTTGCTGGGCAAACTGCACCGCCGTATGCTTGTCGCGGCCACTTTGTGCGCTCGCTGTGGCAGGTGGATTATAGCCGGGTGTATCAATAAAACAGATATTCGCAAAATATGCAGGATCCATTCTGGCGCCTACGCATAGAAAAGGCATCAGACTCTTTAGATCAAAACCGAAAGAGTTGATGAAGGCATGGGAAATTTGCCTGTAAAATAACGCATCAAGTGATACGTAACCTCCGTTGACGGAGTAACCACGAATGATCTGCTGCTTACTGGCCATGACGTAACTGGGTATTGCCGTTACCGGTTGTAGCCCAACGGCCAGGCGAATTTCAGGATCCTGAATGAAACTGTTGATGAATTCCGATTTTCCTGCACTGAAACCACCAACAATCCCAACAATGCTGCGTCGGTACATGTCGGGGAAACCCACAAGCAGCATTAACTCACGCTCAATGGATTGTAGCATGAGAAAAGCCCGGGCCTCTGCCGCAAGCGATGCTTCCGCTTCAGCAAACTTCATGTAATCGGTCTGTAAAAGGTGACGGAACCGTACAAGACCCTCATTTTTTGCAGGGGCGGCCGCCAAAAGGCGTGAAACCAGCTCAAAGCGTGTCCATGTATCACCATGTTGCTGCTGCAACGATGCGTAATCTGTTGTCAGATTTGCATGCTCTTCGCGCAGATGGGTCAAGTTTTGGGTTAATTCTGTTTTGCGCTGTTCGCTTGTTGCCAAGGCATTTTGTGCATTTTGTAACTGTTTGTCTAACACCTGCTCCCGGTTCGTCAGGTCAGCCAGTTGGTCACGTACCTGCTGGTACTGCTGGCAAAGCGCGTCGTGCCGTTCCACCGCGCTCTCCAACTCATCTGTCAGTGAGGTATACAAGGCCCTGCGTCCCCAGACAAATGACTGCGCAAGTTGGGATAAACGCTCAAAAAAAGAGGGAGAAAGAAACTCTTTATCAGACATCAGGCCGCTTCCAACTTCTGTGACAGGAGTTGTAGTCGATCAAGCGAAAGCGCCAGATTGTTGGCTTCCTGCTCCAGTTGTTCAATACGATTTTGCAGGTCTGCAAACAGTTCACGCGGGAAGGATGACGGTAAATCCGTGGCAAGATTGGTAAGAAATTGACCAATCTGATCACGGGCCCGCGCACGAAGGCAACTAAGCAGGTTTTCCGCCTTCTCTAGAAACTGTCTGGCTTCGTCTCCTTTTAAAGACGCATTGCTTCCCGACAGGCCATTTAGTTCCGTTGTATCCAGTTTGAATTCGGGTAACTGGATAGCTGAAACCAGCCCATTGATCGCCCGAATGATAAGGGCGGCATTAAGCTCGTCTGGGATGTGGCGGCGGGCTGTAACTGTTACCTCCTGGACGAGCTTCTTACGGAAATCAGAAATCTGCGTGGAGCTGGTTTCCGTAAGAATTCTGCCCAATTCTTCGATAAAATTTTGCAAACCCGCCCTTACAGGTGTTGGGTAAAGCACAAACTCATGGTGGGTATAATCTTCCATTCCTCCTCCCCATGCCCAGTGTGCAATACGAGACCATAGGCCATTTTTAACTCTTGAACGCTGCTCGGTAGTTTCCTTTGTCGCATCTTTAAATTCGTTCTGGGTTTCACTGTAAGCGTTCTTGATTCTATTCTTTAGTGAATTGTTAAGTAATTCACGGAAATGATGCAATTGTTCCTGAAGCATAATATCCAGATCATGCGTGGCTACGACCATAAGACTGTTTAGTTCTTGCCGCTGTAATTTGAGAGCGCTGACATTCGTATGACGCAATTGCTCGCCACGATCTTTGGCAAAATTGATCAGATCCGCCCGAAAGGCCTCCAGCGCGGCTTCCTTGCTACGCAAAAGTTCAGTACGCCGTTCCTCCAGTATGCGATCCTTGTGCTTGCGCACACGTTCAAGAACTTCCTGTATACTTGCGGTATTGGCTAGTAAACTTAAGCTTTCGCGGCACAAAACAGGGTCGTTCGCTACAAAAAAATCTGGATAATTTTTTTGTAGATTATCCCATGCCTTGTGTTCACCACTGTCCCATTCTGCCTGCTGCTCAAAACGCGACAACAGACTCTGGCAGATGCCGGATGCGTACAGAATATTATCCGTACCAGCCTGAATAAGGGTATCAAAGGTTGTCCCTATTTCAGGGTGCTGGCTCTTCAGGCGTTGCAGGGTGCTTACCATATGCGTACCAAGTTTGTTGGTAATGCCTGCCAAAGCAGCCCGTAGGGTTGGCTGCAGTGTGTCGCTACCATAAAGCTGGTTGTCAATCTGGCTCGCTACGACAAATAATTCCTGAATGCCTTCCTTTTGGGTAATCCGGCTCATCAGTTCCATATCCTGTTCACTCAGGAACTGACCAGCTGGACTGACAATCAGGACAACATCACAATCCTTGAGGAGTTGAACAGTCCGTTCCTCTCGCGATTGTATGGGGTCATTAAATCCGGGTGTGTCGATAATGCGGATATGGCGCAAGGAGTTCAGTGGCAGGAAAATATCGACGCTTTTGGTCAGGGGCATGTAACGCCCCTCAGCGCCAACAAAATCCAGCAACTGCCCGGCCAGGGATTGAGCATCTTCCGCGTGTAGTTGCGCGCATGCATCAAGTGTATCTGGATCAATTCCGGATTGGCGGATACGCTGCCACTGGTCATGTGCTGCGGCCAGGGCAAACTCCTTTGACATTGCACGAACGGCCTGTTTTTTAACCATGGCCAGAAACTGCCCATCATCCTCGGCTGTTTTCCCCTGCCGGAGGCGCTTGGCTCGTGCCTCATCCGTCAGACGCTGATACTCCTTTTCCAGACGTTTGTTGTAAATTTCTGCATTGTTACGGATGTTCTTTAAATCATCAGCGCTATAAAACTGTACCTGAGCGCCAAATGTTTCTCCGTATGCAAGAGTAGTTAACGCAGCGGTCATGGGCGTGACAGCTTTTGGCAGAATATTATGACCATCAAAAATCAATGCATTCAGTAACGAAGACTTGCCCGCCTTGACGCGTCCAACCACCCCGACTTGCAAAAGGCGCTCTGCTTTATCCAGCGCGGAAAAACTCGCAGTCAGTTCATCGCTTGATGAAATGGCGTGTTGATGCCGCAGGTAAGCCAGATCCTTGCCCAGTTCAGGCGCATAAAGGTCTGTTATTTCAGCCAGGCGACTATTGAGTGCAACAATATCCTGCGCTTTCATATCCGGGCTTCCTTGTAGAGAGTTTGTGACGCCAGTTTCTGCAATGCGCCAAGCATGTTATTCAGATGTGCCGTCTTCTTTTCCGAATTCTGGCGGTCTTGGGTATGTTCCGCACTTATCTTGTCAATGATACTTGTTTTTTCAGCCAGATCACGTTCAAATTCTTCGCTGATTTGCGCAATTAATGCCTGTATTTGCTCATCCAGCAATGCTGGCAACTTGTCACGTATCTGCCGTTTGGTTGCAGGAATCACTTCTGTCAGCAGGCGTTTTTTCAACTGTGTTTTTTGGCGTCCTGCGGTGAAGAAGTTCAGGATGTCAGGCAGAAAAATAATTGCCAACTCCACTATAGGATTAACAATGTTGGTTGTCAGCATCAATGCAGTTACCAGCCCTCGCGATCCCAGGCGCGGCAGAAGGCTATCTTTTTTCCTGTTTTCTTCCTGCTCTGACCGTTCCATTTCTTTCTGGTTACGCTCAGCCAGGGCGTTACTCCAGTTGCCGAGAATCTCGCCTGTTTTTTGCATGCCACGAGAGATACGATCCGTCAGGTTTGTAACCCAGTTTTTATCATTACTGAAAATTCCAATGTTTTTTCCAATACCATTGAGGGAATTCCCAAGTTCGGATATCGCCGTGCGACTGAACACGGTCAGTTGCTCCTGCACGGTACGTGTCAGGGCGCTTCGTACCACCTCGGAAATAATACGCGAACAACTTTCCTTGTCAGATGAAAGGGCGGCACTAACCAGTTCATCCAGAACTTTTGCCAGATCACGATCAACAGCCGACAGGCAATGTTCCACTGTACGTTCAATTTCATGGTCATGCATTTTGGCAATAAGGGAGTCGCGCTTTTCACGCACACGGTGCATGCCTTGTTTCAGTTCATGCAGTGTATATTCCGCTTCAGCCTGGTTGTTCTTTAATGTCATTAATGCCAGATTAATCTGGTCCAACAGAGAATGAGTGAGATCCTTGAGTTGGTCAAGAAACAGGTTCCTGAAAATTTTTTCTGGGTCTAACGCGGTAAGAATTTCCGCCAGACGCTCCTTTCCATCCCACCCGACGCGTACGACCTCATGGGCGGCTGTGAAGCCATAAGCTATTTGGGCATCAATCTCCTCCGCAACCTCATCGGTCTGTTCATCAGAACGCAAATTGATCTTGTTGATTACAAAGGTGAAGCCTCGCCCGTAGGACTGCAAATCATCGAGTTGGCGCATCATGGAATTGGTGATGTTTCCATCCTCAATACTGATAACTACAATATAGAAAGCACCTCGCGGCAGGTAGTAGGCGATTGCATTGTTGTGATTGATCAGTGACGAGCCAAAGCCCGGCATATCCACAAGAACGAGAGAAGAAAATTTTTCGAGGGACGGATTGTCGAGGTACAATTGCAGGTGGGTAAACTCGCCCGCACGGGATTTGATGGTCGTTATATCGGATGCGGGCAGACGCTCGCTGCTACCATCCTCCCGCACAGCCAGCAGATAGGGGTCAGGGCTGAAACGCAATTCGGTTGCAAGTTCGGTTTCAGGGGTAAGACCAATATTCAATATCTCCTGACCCAGAAATGCATTGAGCAGACTACTTTTGCCCGCATTGAATGCTCCAATGACAGGCACCAGTATTTCAGTGCGTGTAATGTTTTCCCGTAATCGAAGCAAATTCTCTGCAGACAGGTCTGATCCATCAATGATGGTTGCAACTTTATCCAGATATTTCAGATAAGTGCATTGTGTCTCTAACATGAAAAATACTTTCTACAATCAGAAAACGCCTGAATTCACACCAGATGGTACAGCGTAGTGCATATTATTTTTTTTGACTCACGCCAAGGGCTGCGTGCAAAATATGGCATTCACGAATTTATTTATAATAAAAAAATATCATTATATAATAAATATAGCTTCAGATCACTTCAATTTTACAGAAATATATTGCCGTGTATGTATATGGTTGCATGTATGTTGCATGTGAATGAAAGCGTATTACATGGAGATGTTCATGCGCAATGGACATGGTAGGCCATGAGAGCATAATATGTGTGGTGATCGAATCCGCTCAGGTCGTATCTCTCACACAATGGCGCTATCCTTGCCGCTGGGGTTTATGGCTCAAAAGCACGCTGTGCAGCGGCAATGGCACGGTCGATATCCTATGCGTTGCCTTTGTGGAATAGCCAGACGTGTTGCCCGGTATGTTTCCCCTTGGGCAGCGCTGGAGCCTGGGTCGTAAAAGAACGAGGCGGAGGTATAATCTTTATTCCATGACCTCGAATCCGCAGGCGACCCGGAAGATCGCGAAAGTGCTTGAGGCTCTCACGGGTAATCTTCAGCCTCTGCTGGAGAGCTGCCCCTGATCCACGCACGCGGAGACGTGTGAGGTCACCGGGTGTTATTCTTGCTACGGTTGGGCCCTTCATAACAAAGACGGAAGTCATCATGCTCACCAATACCCTTTTCTCACTTGCCGGCAGGCGGGCGCTTGTTACCGGGGCGTCCCGGGGCATCGGGCTGACCCTGGCGCGTGGCCTGGGCCAGTATGGGGCAAAAATCGTGCTGAACGGCCGCAATCCCGAACAGTTGGAGGCCGCCCGGACCATGCTGGAGCACGAAGGGCTGGATGCGGCGGTTGCGCCCTTTGACGTGACTGATCAGGATGCCGTGATTGCAGGGGTTGAAAAGATAGAGCATGAACAGGGGCCGATTGATATTCTGATCAATAATGCAGGCATTCAGCGTCGCGCGCCGCTGGAACAGTTCAGCCGGGCGGACTGGGATGCGCTTATTGCCACCAATCTCAATGCGGTTTTCTTTGTTGGTCAGGCAGTAGCACGGCACATGCTGCCGCGTGGACGGGGCAAGATCGTCAATATCTGTTCAGTACAGAGCGAACTGGCCCGTCCCGGCATCGCGCCCTACACCGCAACCAAGGGGGCGGTCAAAAACCTGACCAAAGGGATGGCGACGGACTGGGCGCGCCATGGTCTACAGATAAATGGTCTGGCTCCCGGTTATTTCAAAACAGAAATGAACGAAAGGCTGGTGGCCGATACGGCTTTCACCCAGTGGCTGTGCCAGCGCACGCCTGCCGGCCGGTGGGGGCAGGTGGAGGAACTTGTCGGTGCGGCGGTCTTCCTGTCCTCGGATGCATCCAGTTTTGTTAATGGACATATTCTCATGGTGGATGGTGGAATGACCGCGTCTGTATGACAGGAAATACTGCTGGCTTGAGGGATGCCTGATAAGAAAGGGAGGGGCGTCCCTATAATGCCGTCCGATACGGCGCGATGCCACGCCCTTCATTATCGACATCGACACGGTGACCAACCATCGGCAACGCCCGATGATGACAGTTTTCACGCATGCAGGCGCGACAGCCCGGCCCGATGGGAATGATCATCCGGGGGTCATTCAGGTCGAGACCCGCGGAATAGACAAGCTGTTCCGCATCAGCAATCGAACAGCCCAGGACCACGGCGGTCAGGCGGGGGCGGTCAAGGTAGGATATGCTGCTCCGCCCGACTGTCCGGGCTATGTTGAGGTAAACGGCCCCATCCGTCGTCTGTGACAGCTGCACCTGCACCTGCTGTGGCGTACTGAAGGCACGGAAAATATTCCATAACGGGCATGGCCCGCCAAAACGGGACTGGGTGAAACGGTTCGCACTGAAGCTTTTGAGTATATTGCCCGCTATATCCGTTTTGAGGAAATAGAAAGGGATGCCTTCGCTTCCGGGGCGCTGCATGGTGCTTAACCTGTGGCATGCCTGCTCGAAACTGACCCCGAAATGGCGTTGCAACAGTTCCAGATCATGACGCACTTCGCGCGCCGTTACACGAAAACGCTCATAGGGCAGGAGCAGCGCACCGGCGAAATAATTGGTCAGGTAGACGCGTGCAAGCCCCCGGGCCTCGCTTTCCCGCAGGCGGGAGCGGCGGATCGCGCGCGCGAATATACCTGATGTTCAATCTGTCCCAGTGCCTGCGCCATCCAGAACGTGCTGCTTTCCGATGGTATGATCCGGGACAGGAAGAGGGTGCGGTGCCGCCGGTCCATCCGCCACATCAGCCCCCTCTCGCTCAGGCCGAGATCAATCTCGGTGCGGATGCCGTGGTGATCAAGAAGATAGCGGGCAAGCTGTTCGCCCGGGCTGCCTTCATCCAGCCGTATCGTGTCGAACTGCCGTTCGGCCGAGCGGTCGATCTCATCAAAATAATTGCGCTGCGCCTGCACCCAGTCATTGACGGCTTCGTAAGGTTCCACCCGGTCCGGCGTATCAAGTGGCAGGGAGCGTGATGACGTATCCGTCCCGAGCAATGACGCCGCGCTATGTTCCTGCCGCAGGAGATAGGCGCGATACAGCCTGACGAACTGTGCGCACAGTTCGGGCGCCACGCGCATGGCCGCCTGGATGCTGTCCAGCCTTACGGCCTCCATGTCAAATACGGGATCGGCCAGTATTTCGCGCAATGCCTGTATGCCGCGCGTTTCCTCGGTATCGCTGAAGTAATCCACCCCGACGGAAAAAATATCGCACAGGTCGTTGAGCAGGGAGAGGGGGAGCGGCCTGACATCATGTTCGATCTGGTTCAGATAACTTGCGGATATGCCCAGTTGCAGGGCCAGGGCGCTTTGCGTCATGCCGATACGGGTCCGTTGATGACGGATACGTGACCCGGTGAAGGTTTTGGTGGCGGGATGTCTCATCTTCGCAATCTTTGCAATTCGCGGCGCGGCATTCGCCTCTTTAAACGGCAAAACATCTTCCGCATGCAATCGGTATTTGTCACAGTCCGGATCAACAAAAATAAAAAGAGTCGCATAGATGAAAGACCATGGCGGGGCAGGCCCCAATACAAACCGGTGCCGTTTCACGAAACCGGCAATGCGGATAATGGCTTCCGGCGCGTGCCGCCGGGATGGCCGGGATATGAATATCCCGTGGCTATTCCATACCGCGCGGGTGCCTGTCCCCCTGCCTTTCGTGGTGTAAGGCGAAACCAGTCTCTCCTTTTAATTTAGCGTTGCGCCGGACGTGATGAATGTCACGCGCGCAACGATAGGGAACCGGACCATGACCAGCAGCATTCATGATGACGTTGGCCTTCTGTCAGCATTGCGTGAGCGGGAGGGTTTGCGCGAACTGACGGGTTATACCGCAATATACCGCATCCAGCCGGAGCGTGGGCGGCGTGTGCAGAACATCTCCGCTGTATGCGTGGATCGCCATCTGGGTGATGACGCGGACAAGGCCGTGGTGTTCCGGCATGGCACAGGCGCGGCGCCGGATGAACAGGTGTCCTGTCGGGATCTGCATGAACGGGTCTGCCGTCTTGCAAACGCCCTGAGGGATCAGGGCGTGGAACGTGGTGACAGGGTTGCGATCCATCTGCCCTGATGGTGGAAAGTATCGTTGCGGTTCTTGCCTGTACCCGCATTGGTGCGGTGTATGTCGTGCTGGCCGGGAGGCTGGACGCGCGGGAACTGGCGGCGCGGTTGGTGGATTGCGGGGCGGTTGCCGTGCTGACGGGCGACGGAACCCGGCATGACGTCGGTCATGTACCGCCCAAGGTCACGTTGGATAAGGCGCTGGACATGGCCGGCCCCCGCAGTCGGGTCAGGCTGGTGCTGGTGGTTACGACCAGCGGGGCGGAGGTGCCGATGAAAGCCGGTCGTGACCATCGCTACGATGCCGTAGTGGACTGGTACGAACCTGACTGCCCGCCCGAGGCGATGTATGAGGATGACCCGCTGTTTGTACTTTATCCCATGGATCGCCAAGGCGAAGCCGGGGCCGTAACCTGCACGGTGGGAAAATACAGGCGGCTGACATCCTGCGCGACGGAGATGCTGTACCCGCAGGCTGTTATTGATGTATCCGCTGGGCTCATCACGCAGGCGTGGAACGGAGGCCGGACTTCCCAGCTTCTTGGCCTGCTGGCAAGGGGCGGAACCCTTGCGATTGCTGAAGATGGACCTGCGAACGGGCTGGCCTGACACAATCATCACGGTCGTGGGAGCCGGCTGATCGCGGTCGCGGGCCACGACCGTGGAGTATAGGTATGTAATGTACCTTCACGATATTGTTCCCGCTACAGGAAAACCTGCCAAACAGGGCGGCGTTAGGTGTCTGTGGTCGTATGACCGGGATTTCCAGCAATAAACAATAAATAAAAATTCATCGTCCGGTTGCCGCTTTTTTAAAATTTATATCAGGGACATGCTCGCCGCCGGGGCGTGTCAGTTAGGGAGGAGGGCCGAAAGTGCCCCTGACTATTCAATGAACCGTCATATGGGTTGGGCTCTGATTGGTGCAAGTAATGTAGCCAGGCAGTGGATTATTGACGCCATTCGCGCGCAGGACGATAGCAGTATCGTCACCGTTCTCAGTTCAAGCGAGGAGCGCGGGGCGAAGTTCGCGGCTGAAACCGGCATTCCTGCTCATACGACGGATATCGACACCATTCTGGCCGATGACAGGGTGAACGCCGTCTATATCAGCACGGCCAATGAGTTCCATTGTGACCAGACGCTGGCGGCGGCAAAGGCGCGAAAAAACGTCCTGTGTGAAAAGCCGCTCGCCCTGACCATTCCCGATGCCCGGAAAATGATCGCGGCCTGCCGCGCGGCGGGCGTGGTGCTGGGCATCAACCACCACCTGCGCTGCAATGCCATGCATCAGAAACTGCGCCAGCTTCTGGCGGAGGGGACGATCGGTAATCTGAACGCCGTGCGGGTATTCCACGCCAATTTCCTGCCCCAAATCCTGCAGGGCTGGCGCATCAATGATGCCAAAGGTGGCGGCCTGATACTGGACAGCACGATTCATGACATTGATACGCTGCGTTTCCTGATGGGCGACGACCCGACGCATGTCATGGCCATGACCCAGAGCGGCCGGCTGGCCCATGACGGCGTGGAAGACGGCATCATGGTCATCATGCGTTTTCCCGGTGATGTCCTGGTTCAGATCCATGGCTCCTATACCGTTCCGTTTTCGGAAGGGGGCGTGGAATTCTACGGGAGTGAAGGCGTTCTCATCGGTCGGGACTGCATGAGCCAGCGGGCCGTGGGCCGACTGTTCGTGCGCAATGCCGATGGGGAAAAGGAAATCCCGGTTCACCACCACAATCTCTATCACTACGCACTTGCCGCCTTCAGCAATGCGGTGCGTGGCGCGGGACAGCCCGCGGCCACCGGGGAAGATGGTCTTGCCGCCCTGACCATAGCTCTGGCCATTCGTGAAGCGGCGCGTACCGGCCGTCAGATCAAAGTGGAAATTCCATGACACAGACAGTCTTCGGGGTCATCGGTGCAGATGGCCGCACAATGGGTGGCACGGGTACTGCGCGCCTTGCCCTGAGCGTGAGCGAACTGCGGCGCGCGGCATGGACCTGCTCGCTGGGCAGTGCGCTGGAATATTATGATTTCGCGCTCTACAGTCTGGCCTCGGCGCTGGTTTTCGGGCCGCTTTTCTTTCCGTCGGCTTCCGAGGTGACCAGCCTCATCGCCAGTTTCGCAACCTATTTTGTCGGGTTTGCCGTGCGCCCCGTTGGCGGGATCATTTTTGGCACGCTGGGCGACCGCATTGGTCGCAAGCGTGTCCTGCTGATTACGGTGACCCTGATGGGACTGGCCAGCACGGGCATCGGGCTGATTCCCACATACCAGACAATAGGGATATGGGCGCCTGTCCTGCTGGTCGCGGCGCGGATGCTGCAGGGGCTTGGCGCGGGGGCGGAACAGGCCGGGGCCGCCGTGATGATGACGGAATACGCCCCCCTGGGCCAGCGCGGGTTTTATGCCTCGCTGCCGTTTCTCGGTATCCAGATCGGCACCATTATCGCGGCTATGGTCTATTGCAGCCTGCTGTTCGGGGTAACGGACATTACGCATTCATGGGTCTGGCGCGTGCCGTTTCTGGTCAGCGCGTGATCCTGATCGTTGCGCTCTATATGCGCCTGAAGCTCAGGGAATCCCCCACCTTCGAGAATATCCAGCGTGAGGAGCAGGAAGAGGAGCGTGAATCTCTGCGCACGGTCATCAGCCATTCATGGCGTACGATCCTGGCCGGGATTGGCGTGAGAATGGCTGAAAACGGCGGGTCATCCATCTATCAGGTGCTGGCGATCAGCTATATCGTCAATACGATGGGCCTGCCGGGGCTGTGGGGCACGGTCGCCCTGATCACGGCCGCCATGGTGGGCGGGTTTACCGTGCCGATCGCCGGGCGGCTGAGTGACCGGTTCGGGCGGATAAAGGTCTATCGCACCTTTGCCATCCTGCAGGGCGTGACCGCGGTGCCGGTGTGGTATGTCTTCAGCATGGGGCGTCCGTTGCCTGCCATTTTCGCACTGTCCGTGGCGCTGGGCGTGACGACGTGGGGCATGTTCGGAACGCAGGCTGCGATGCTGCCGGAAATGTTCGGCGCGCGGCATCGTTACATGGCCGTTTCACTGGCGCGTGAAATATCCGCCGTTATTGCCGGTGGCGTGACACCCCTGATTGGCTCGTGCATCATAAGATGGGTCGCGATCCAGCATCCCGGCATGGCCCATCCGGGCCAGATGGCCTGGCTCCCCATTTCGGCCTATGTTGCGCTTCTTGCCGTTACAACCGTTGGAACGACCCTTTTCATTCCGGAATGTCGTAACCGCGATCTTCTCGACCCGCACGATATTCTCTAGTTTTTTACTTTTTCATGGAAAATACGGATATGCCAGTTAACACCTTGACTGATATTGCAGATCTGCTGCTCTCGGTCAGAAATGGAACCACCGCGCCGCCAGACCATGTACCGACAGCCTGATTCCTCCATCCATAGACGCAGCCTATGCCATACAGGATGAGGTCGGGCATCATCTGGGGCCGATAGGCGGGTGGAAGGTCGGATCGGAAACCCCGCAGTCAGAGCCTTTCTGCGCCCCGATCCATACCGCCACCATTTTTGACGATGGCGCGACCGTACCGCATGATCTGTGCCGTTACCTCGGCGTGGAAGCGGAAATCGCCTATCGCTTCGCCCGTGACCTGCCGCCGCGCGCCCATGAATGGACGCGCGATGAGGTGCTTGATGCGGTCGGGACGATCCATCCGGTGATCGAGATTCTGGATACGCGCTATGCAAAACCGGGGTCACAGCACAAATTCCTCCATACAGCCGACCAGCAGAGCCATGGCGCGCTGATTGTGGGGCCAGGTGTGGCGGATTGGCGCAAATTCACGCCGGTGCATGAACCGGTCATTCTTTCCATCAATAACCAGACCGTGGCCGAGCATACGGGCGGCAATTCCGCCGGTGATCCGCTGCGCCTGCTGGTATGGCTGGCCAATCATGCGTCACGACGCAAAATTGGCATCGCGGCGGGGAGCATCGTGACCACCGGTTCCACCACCGGAACCGTTTTTGTGGACCACGGGGCCGATGTGACAGCCACTTTCCCCGCCATTGGCGCCGTACACGCCCATCTTGCCTGAAGAGGAAACAGAAGATCATGAAACCGGAAATCCTGCTGATCGAACCGATGATGCCCGAAATCGAGAAACAGCTTGATGCCGCCTATACCGTTCATCGCTTTACTTCGGTTGAGCAGTTGAAGGACTGTGCGGGCAGAATACGTGGCATTGCGACGGGGGGCGCCACCGGTGTGCCTGAAGCCGTGATGAAAAGCCTGCCCGCGCTTGAAATCATTGCCATCAACGGCATTGGCACGGACGCCGTTGACCTGAAGGAAGCTAGGCGGCGCAACATACATGTAACCACCACGCCGGGTGTCCTGACCGATGATGTCGCGGATATGGCGATCGGGCTTATCCTGTCGCTGCTGCGTGGCCTACCCGCGGGTGATCGGTATGTGCGTGAAGGCGCATGGGGCCATGCCCCGGCACCAGCGCTCGGGCGCAAGGTTACGGGCAAGAGGCTGGGTATTGTCGGCATGGGGCATGTCGGGCGTGCGATCGCGTCGCGTGGCCGGGCCTTTGCCATGCCCGTAGCCTATACCGATCTGCGGAATCTGGAGCTGGAGGGCTATGCCTTTGTTCCCGATTTGAAAACATTGGCGCAAAACAGTGAAATTCTGGTCATCGCGGCATCAGGGGGCGCGGGCTCACGTCATCTGGTCAACCGGGAAATACTGGATGCGCTGGGACCGGACGGTTTTTTGATTAATGTGGCCCGTGGTTCGGTCGTGGACGAACAGGCTCTTGTGCAGGCGCTTGACGAAGGGACGCTGGGCGGCGCGGGGCTGGATGTTTTCGAGCATGAACGATGTGCCCCAGGCGCTGCGTGACTCTTCCCGCACGGTGCTGCAGCCCCATCGGGCAAGCGCAACCGTGGAGACGCGCCTGGCGATGGGAAATCTGGTAGTCCGTAATCTTGCCGCCCATTTTGCCACACAGCCATTGCTTACTGCTGTTATCTGAGCGGATATACTGCCTGCAGGATACGCCCCCTGTCGGGCGTATCCACCCCGGTCTGGCAGGTTGGATGACACGGGCCGCCCCCGGCATTTCAGCCTGTCATGAGCCGTATAAATAATTCTTCCGCAGTTGAAGATTTATTTATAATAAAAAAATAAATAACATAGATGTAAATCGGATCAGATGGATGCGTGCATTCTTCGCGATGATTACGGCATTCTATCGCAAAAAACAGGTTTTCAGGGCTGCGGTCTGGATCATGGCCGCAGCGGGCATGGTACCGTACGGCCCGGCCATAGCGCAGACCTTTCAGGATAACTCAAATAGCGACGCTAGACTGCGCGTGGCCACGCCCCTTATGGCGCACCCGACAAACGCGCCTGTCGTTCCGGCATTTTCCCGGCCGGAAGCGATGTTTCGGGATCCATTGGGCATGACATCGTGGCTGCGTTCGCGTGGTGTCGCGCTGACCATGGACAACACCAATGAATATACGGCCGCCATTTCCAGACCGACTTCCGGCCATCCGAATTACAAGCAGGGGTCAAGTAATGCGGGGCAGGTCAATACCGCCCTTCATATCAACTGGGAAAAGATCATTGGCCTGAAAGCTTCGCCACCCATACGCTCTTTACCAGCCGGTATGGCACGACCGCCAACCGCATGATGGGGGACTGGTTGGCCCATTCATCGGAGATATATGGGGGCGGAGGTAATGTTGTCGTGCATCTGGTCACGGCGTATGGAGAGGAAAACCTGCTTGGTGGCCGTGTGAGCATTGCCGGGGGGCGGTTGACTGAAATGAGCGAGTTCAGCGCCAGTTCGCTGTTCTGCAACTTCCAGAACAACAGTTTCTGCGGGCGGCCCAAGGCTGCGATCGACAACCAGTACATCACGTCCTATCCGGCGGGGGAGTGGGGATTTCGTGTTCGTGGGCGTCCATCGCGCTATACTTACATTCAGGCTGGCGTATATTTTGCCGAACGCGGTATTTACGCGAACAGCCAGCACCGGACCGGATTTCATTTCAATTCATCCAATATCGTGGGGCAGATCGCACCAGTCGAATTCGGCTGGGAACCCATGCTTGGCCGCGAACATAAACTGCCCGGGCATTACAAGATCGGCGCGCAACTGATTTCCGCCCCCAATCCGGATAATTACTATGATGTAAATGGCCAGGCATCCGCCCTATCGGGGCAGACGGCCCGTAACCGCCCACAGACATGGGGGACTTGGTTTGAAATTGACCAGAAAATCCTCCGCCATCCCTATTCCAATGCCGAGGGCGGCCTGACCATGATGACCGGCGTGCTCTATAATGATCCCCACACATCACTGCGTAATTACGAGACTTATGCCGCATTTGTTGACCGTGGTTTCATCAGGAGCAGGCCCTATGATTCCTTTGGCGTGGTCATGACCTATGTCCAGATTTCTCCCGGTGTTTCAAATACCGATGCCATTGATCTGAGTCTGGTTCCGGCACGGGCGGAGCCAAACCATGCAACGGGCATTCAGGGCCATGAAACCATATTTGAAACGAACTATCAGGTTCATGTCATGCGTGGGGTGGTCGTTGCGCCGGATTTCCAGATCTATTTTCATCCCAATGCACAGAAAAACCTGAAAAATGTGGAATTTATCGGCTTCAAGTCACAGATTCAGATTCTGTAACCGGTTGTTCTGTTTCGTGTATGGGGCGGGCAGAAGCCGCTTTTTCCAAAAATACGGTATTACCTGAATATTTTTGAAAAAACCTTCACTATAAATTTCTTTATATTTATTCTATTGTTAAAAATACGGTTGCTTTCCTGAAAACTGTGGCAGGCATGGATCATGGAAAATCTTTCGAGGCCGCAGAAGATGTAGCCCCACCGCCATGAGGATCATCATTGGAGGTAGGCAACCGCTACGATCACGTTACAATATTAAACAATAATTGACGGTAATTTGGTTTTCTGAACAAAAGCATGACATATGATCAGACACATCATATACTTTGCCGAAATATCAATGCGCAACCCGTTCCTGCAAGGCCGGAACAATGTTTGGAAGCCAGATTTCATTAATGCACCATGTTTTATTGAAATGTTGATGTGAAATGCCAGAAAATAATCTGTCCAGCAGTCTCGATTATACGGATATCGGTACGAATAACGACCAGATCCATAATCTCGTAAAGCATTACGAACTGGTCCTGAGCCGTAACCCCGACGATCCCGGCGCCATACATTTTCTGGGCACAATTTATGCCCGGCAGGGAAAGTTTGATAAAGCCATTCCCCTCCTGCGGCGTATTCTGTTGCATACACCTGAAAATGCGGAAGTTTTCAATATTCTCGGGGTGGCGTTCCAAAAGACCGGCCGGATGGGGGAGGCCATTGTCGCCTTTCGGCAGGCGACGGTCCTGTGTCCCCATTATCGTATCGCGCAGGTCAATCTGGGGAATGCACTGGCAAAATCTGGTGATCAGGCAGGTGCGATCAAGCAATATCGGGTCGTTCTGGAGATAGATGGCCTTGAAAACAAGGTCAGGCAATATTGCGAAATGCTGGCGGCGAATGAGCGCGATATTGTAACTCTCAATAATCTTGGCAAAACTTTACAGGCGCTGGGCAGGCACGAGGAAGCCGCCAGCCAGTTCCGCAAGGGGCTGGCATATGCGCCAGACCATCTGGAAACCGCCATAAATCTTGGTCATGTCCTGAGCGAACTTGAGCGGGATGATGACGCAATAGCCTGTTATCGTGCCATTTTGAAACCTCATCCTGATAGCTATGCGGTCAATATGAGCCTGGGGAAGATCCTCCATAAAAGCAGGCGGCATGAGGAGGCGCTGGATCATTTCCGGCGGGCCTGCGCCCTGCAACCGGAGGAGGCATCAGCTTGCGCGGCTCTTGCCTGATTTTACAGGAAATGGGCGAAATAGATGAGGCGATCAGATGTTTTCGCCGGGCCATCGCCCTGGCGCCGGAGCGCACAA
Organism: Komagataeibacter kakiaceti JCM 25156; assembly: GCF_000613305.1. The sequence goes on along the minus strand of NZ_BAIO01000005.1, from coordinate 2,672 downwards.
GGTATTACCAGTGCCTGACCCGCCTTACAAAACTCGAAGCCGATGATCCTGTTTTTATTACCCTGCGGGAGCTTGTAAAAAACGAAACCGTCTCGCTGTCGGATCATGAGATGGCGGATATTCACTTTTCCCTGGGGAAGGCATTGTCGGATATTTCCGAGCATCGTCTGTCATTCGAACATATATTGAAAGGCAACGCGATCCGCCGACGTCATATTGCCTATGATGAAAACAGAATATTTTCAGGCATGCGGAAGACGCGTGAACTGTTTTCAGCCGAAGAAGTCAGGAAACAGATGCCTGGCGGAAGTCCATCTTCCCGCCCCATCTTTATTGTCGGCATGCCCCGGTCTGGCTCCACATTGGTAGAGCAGATATTGAGCAGCCACCCTGATGTCTATGCCGCCGGGGAAGTCAATACGTTACGCGATACGTTCAGGGACGCGGCTGCAAGATTTCCCGCATGGAAAACGGTCGCACCGCTGGCATATCTGACGGAAGACCAGCGGCGTTCGGTGGCCGAGGATTATCTTGACCGGCTGGACAGGCTGGTTGTCGGGTGGGATGGGGCCGGAGGGCCGCAGCGTATTTCCAACAAGACATTGGGGAATTATCTTTATATCGGCCTCATCCGCCAGTTATGGCCGAATGCCCATATCATCCATACGTTTCGTGATCCGATAGATACCTGTCTGTCATGCTTCTCCATCTCGTTCAACGATCTGGACTTTACTTTCGACCTGGGTGAACTGGGCCGACGTTATCGTCATTATCAGGAACTGATGGATCACTGGCGTCATGTCTTGCCGGAAGGGGCAATGCTGGACGTACGCTATGAAGATACGGTTGATGATCTTGAAGCCACCGCCCGGCGAATTATTTCATATTGCGGCCTTCAATGGGATGACGCCTGCCTGAGCTTTTATAAATCCAGGCGTCCGGTCAGAACATCGAGCGTGGCGCAGGTCAGAAGTCCCATTTATCGGAGTTCCGTTGGGCGCTGGCGTCCTGATGGCGAAACACTACGCCCGCTTCTTGAGGGACTGGGCTTCAGCGGATAAGGGGAAAGGTGCCGCCTTTTTTCAAAAAGGCGGCGTTCCCTGAAGCTTTTTGAAAAAAGATTCACCAAAAACTTCTGTATGATTTTCTGCCTGCGTCTCAGTTCTTTAGCAAAGGCGCCGCGGCTTTGGGGATGCCATCTTCAATGGGCAGTTCCGGTTTGCGGGACCACTCGTTCCATGATCCCATGTATATACGCAGTTTGTGGAAGCCGGCATCCGACAGGGCAACGTAAGTATTGGCCGCCCGTGCGCCCTTGAAGCAGTAGATGATAATGTCATCATCCGGTGACAGCCCACGGGACGCCGCCAGGGCCAGTATCTCATCCTTTGAACGGAAGGCGGCCTGCCCCTCGGTGACTTTCATGAAATCGTACCACTCGATCCACACGGCGCCCGGAATGCGGCCCTTGCGCGGGGCGAAATCCACACCGTAGGGAGAGGAACTTTCAGCCAGCCATTCAACCCGGTCCCGATTGTCGAGCAGCCTGACGTTCCGGTCATCCAGTGCTTCAAGCACGTCTTCATATGTGGCCATCAGGCCGGAGCGAATACTGACCGGAAAGGCTGTCCGGACTGGAGTGGTCGTCTCCGTGGTCAGAAGGCCGCCCGCCTGCTTCCATGCTCTCAGTCCGCCATCAAGAATTCCAACCTTCGGATACCCCAGATAACGCAGTATCCAGTAGCCGCGGCATGACCCGCCGTAGCGCGTGTGCAGCGCGTCCTCATAGATGATGGCTGTCTTTTGACCGTCAAGGCCGTAGTCGGAAAACAGATCGGCAAACTTGTCCTGAAGCGCTTTCAGGCCCTCTGGTGTCGTTTCCGCCAGATAGGTGAAGATATCGGGCATGTTGACGGCGCCGGGCAGGTGTCCGGCTTCGAAATCCTTCCGGTCGCGCACGTCAACCAGCACGACCTCGCCCGTGGAAATAAGTTCCTGCACCTGTTGTGGTGCATAAAGGACGGCTTCCTGCATTCTGTCTCTCCACGACTGTTTGGTATTTTCATCCTATCAGTCACTTCGGGCGCTCTGTAGGCACGGTCATGCGGTGCCGTTATGATACCAGCAGGTAACTGGCCGATCTGTCCGCGTCATGGCGCGGGGCGTAAGACTCTGTTTGAAGCGACGGACCGACAAGAAAAGAGGAAAAGCTTCACCAGAACATTCCTCATGATTGGCGGAATGTCTTGAAGGCAGGTCTTGCAGGCACTCTCCAGAACCCTTGATCGGGTGGTGCTGGCGGGGCACGATCCGGGTGCCGAAATTGGGGGCATGGATACCCCGCAATGCCGGAGAGGAAGCAGAAACCTGATGCATAAGAATTTTTTTGTCGCTGGCGCACTGCTTCTGCTGGCGGCGCCTGTGGCCGGGAAAAATGCGCCGGTGTGGGCGGCCCCGGTTCCGGCATCTGCGGGAGAGAGTATGTCAGCCAGTCAGACAAAGGCGGTTGTCGAGGCCGCGCAGGCTTTTCTTGCAACATTCGATGCACGGGCGCGCGCGGCCGTACAGTTCCCGTTTGTGGCGGAAAAGCACGGCACGCTGGCGCGATTTCGCCGCAGCACGCCAGATGGCCCTTCCGTGCCGGTAACGGACGCGCAGGCCGCCGCACCGGC
>NZ_BAIO01000006.1 GCF_000613305.1 Komagataeibacter kakiaceti JCM 25156 | reverse complement strand
GTCGACGACCCAGCGTGGCCCATCATTCAACCCGATTATCTCCTCGACCTAAGGTGTTTAGTCCTCGGATTTTATGGTGTGTTAATTTCAGATAAGTCGACGCGCGACCGAACTGGAGTGAGGGTCATGCCAACTTACGCGGCGAACCGATGGCGATCCTCGATCTGGCGAACAGCAGCGCCGTCCGTCGCCTACGAGGTAGGAACGACGCAAAGTGGGAATATTCCGTCTTTATGACAAAGACCAAGGCCAGTAACACAACCAAATCTTTGTATTTCATAAGTTTTGTTATGCCAACAATGGCTTTGTACCGATAAGTACGAATGGACGAAAGCTATGCCGGGCGTCTTACCGGTCCCTGATAGCGAGAGCCGGTCAGACGCATTGCTTTCCGGTGACGTGCGACCAGTCTCTCATGTTATCGTCAGGGAATGGTCACAGCTTTGATACAATCACCCGACTGCAGCGTCCGCCACGTGTAGTCCGCGGTTCAGGCCGACTTCTCCCGCAGCGTGCGGGCCGCGCGTACCATATTGACGAGTGCCGGGATGACCTCGTTCCACTGGCGCGTCTTGAGCCCGCAATCCGGATTCACCCACAGACGTTGTGCTGGAATGCGCTCATTCGCTTTCTCCATCAAAGTAACCATCTGCGCTTCGGTGGAGATGTTGGGTGAGTGGATGTCGTAGACCCCCGGTCCAATCTGGTTCGGGTAGTTGAACGTCTCGAAGACATCAAGCAACTCCATGTCGGAGCGCGAGGTTTCAATGGTGATAACGTCTGCGTCCATGGCAGCAATAGCGGCGATAATGTCGTTGAACTCTGAATAACACATATGTGTGTGGATCTGGGTTTCATCAGCGACACCATTGGCTGCAATGCAGAAGGCCTCCACCGCCCACGTCAGATAGTCCTGCCATTGCGATTTGCGCAGCGGCAGGCCCTCACGCAAGGCAGCCTCGTCGATCTGGATGATGCGAATGCCAGCCTTTTCCAGATCCAGGACCTCATCCCGGATGGCGAGCGCAAGCTGAAAGCATGAGGCCGAGCGCGGCTGGTCATCTCGGACAAAGGACCAGTTAAGAATCGTGACTGGCCCAGTCAGCATGCCTTTCATTGGTTTATCGGTAAGGGATGCTGCGTAGCTGATCCACTCTACCGTCATTGCCTTGGGGCGGCTGATATCTCCGAACAGGATCGGCGGTTTTACACAGCGCGAACCGTAGGACTGAACCCATCCATTCTGGCTGAACACATACCCCTCAAGCTGCTCACCGAAATATTCGACCATGTCGTTGCGTTCCGCCTCGCCGTGGACCAGCACGTCCAGACCCAGCTTTTCCTGCTCGCGCACCGCATGTTCGATTTCACGACGCATGGTTGCCTTATATGTTCCTTCGTCAATTTTTCCGGATTTGAACTGACTGCGCGCGAGACGGATTTCTCTAGTTTGGGGAAAAGAGCCGATGGTGGTGGTCGGGTAAAGCGGCAGTTGCAGCAGTGCGGCCTGTTTTGCTGCGCGAGCCCCAAATTCACTCATCCGACGGCCAAGCGTTTCAGTGATGGCCGCAATGGCTTTTTTTACATCCGGATTGTTTACGCGGGGCGAACTGTGGCGTGAGTCCAGCGCAGCCCGATTGGTAACCAGTTCTGACGTCACAGCAGAACGCCCCCGGTCAAGAGCAAGGGCCAGCACGCGGATTTCGTCCAGCTTCTGCACGGCAAAAGCCAGCCACGAGCTGATCTCGGCGTCCATCTTCTCTTCGGCCGCCAGATCCACAGGCACGTGCAGCAGGGAACAGGACGGCGCGATCCAGAGCCGGTCTCCCAGCAGCTTTGCCACAGGTTCCAGCCAGTCCAGCGTCGCTTCCAGGTCCGTCTTCCAGATATTTCGGCCATTGACGATCCCGAGGGAAATTATCCGATCTGGCGGGCTCGTCTTTACCAGTTCAGCGACCTCCTCCCGCGCATTAATGGTATCGAGATGCACGCCCTGCACGGGGAGCCTGCTCACCAGGGCCAGATTTTCGCGCAGCTGACCGAAGTACGTGGCCAGCAGCAGTTTGACCCGGCGGGTATCAAGCGCCTGATAGGTCTGCACGAAAGCGTTCTGCCACGATGCATCCAGTTCCGTTACCAGAACCGGCTCATCGATCTGCACCCATCCGGCACCCGTCTGAGCAAGCGCATCGAGCAGTCTGGCATATACGGGCAACAGTCGCGGCAGCAGATCCAGCTTGTCCGAACCATCTTTGGCCTTACCGAGTGCAAGATAGGTTATCGGGCCGATAATGACCGGCTTCGTCCGGATACCCTGCTTCCGCGCTTCGTCCAACTGGCTCAGCAACCGCGAAGCATCAAGGGTAAACGTCGTCTCGGCATCAAATTCCGGAACGATATAATGATAGTTTGTATCGAACCATTTAGTCATTTCACCGGCGGCGACACCGCCGCAGCATCCGGGCTTTTCTTCAACAACCGTTGCCGAGCGACCGCGGGCAACCCGGAAATAATTATCGAGTTGGTCACCATGGAAGTCACGCACACGGGTGGGCAGGTTTCCAAGCATGAAGCTCGTGTCCAGCACCTGATCGTAAAAGGAAAAATCACCGACCGGTGCGAAATCCAGACCAGCCTGATCCCGCCAGTGGCGTGAGCGTAGTTCCGTGCCAACCTGCTCCAGCATGGCGAGGGAAGACTGGCCTTTCCAGTAAGCTTCAAGGGCGAACTTGAGTTCACGTTTGAAGCCGATGCGAGGGAAGCCGAGATTATGGGTCGTAACCATGAAGATTTATCCAGATGATGTATGGCTTCTGGAAGATAGGGTTTCGGATATATGAAGAAAAATGATATGTTTTCATAGATGTATAAACGGCAATCATATATGGTGCGTAGAACATGAGTATTCTTGAGCGCAGCCATTTGGCGATCATTCAGGAAGTTGCGCGCGAAGGCTCATTGACGGCTGCAGGAGCGCGCCTCAATCTGACCCAGCCTGCGCTTAGTCATTCCATCCGCAAGCTGGAAAGCCAGCTTGGCGTGAAGATATGGCAACGTGAAGGACGCTCTCTCGTGCTCACTCAGGCGGGAGAGTGGCTCCTGTCTCTTGCCAACCGTCTCCTTCCACAATTCACGCTGGCAGAAGATCGGCTTGAACAGTTCGCCCTTGGCGAGCGCGGAACGCTTCGCATCGGGATGGAGTGTCATCCCTGCTATCAATGGCTTTTGAAAGTAGTGTCGCCCTATCTGGAAAGATGGCCCAAGGTAGATGTAGATGTACGCCAGAAATTTCAGTTTGGCGGAATAGGTGCGCTATTCAGCAACGAGATCGATATTCTTGTGACCCCGGATCCGCTCTACAAGCCAGGCCTTAAATTTACGTCGGTTTTTGACTATGAACTGGTACTAGTTGTAGGCCCCGAACATCCTTTGCGAAATTCACAGTATGTTTTGCCAGATCAGCTCATTGGCGAAATACTGATTACATACCCCGTACCGTCAGAGCGCCTCGATATCTATACTCAGTTTTTGCAACCCGCAGGCATAGCCCCGCGACAGCAGAAGCAGATAGAAACGACCGATATCATGCTTGTCATGGTATCACATGGCCGCGGTGTTGCAGCACTTCCACGATGGCTTGTCGAAGAATATGCCTCTCGCTTTGAGCTTTATCCTGTTAAACTTGGTATAAACGGTATTGCGAAACAGATCTTTCTTGGTCATCGCGAGACGGATGAAGACATTCAATATTTACGCGATTTTATAGAACTCGCGGGTATGAATCAGTGAGTCAAGACATGCCTGACTGTACGGGGTCAAAAAGAATAGAAAATGATAAGCACTGCTGGACCTGGCGACAGATGGATAGCGTGATCCGTGCCTGACGCAGTCACTTTTTTAGTGCCGACAGGTGAGTCGATGCGTCTTTCTCCTGTCCCGGAGTTCACGACGGAGACACGAAATAAAGTCATGGTGAACGCTGAAAATTTGTCCGTGGACCAACCGGTCGGCGATCTCTGTATCGTAGAAATTCTCTGTTCCTATCTCACAACGCATACTGCCGACAGGATTCTAAGATCCGCAGCCTTCGAGTTTGTGTCGCAGTTCCCGACCGCGTGCGGTAAGGCGGGAATGCCCCATCCCCCATCGCGCAGAACATCCACCTGCAATAAAGCCCATCAGTACGAGAGATGATCTGATGCTTCCTCCATCCAGCAAGGTTCCATACCCCCCGTCTTTCGGCAGGGACAGAATGGCCCGTTTCTGTGCGGGAGTCAGGCTCTCCGATCCGAAATAAGATCGACCTGTGCCATTTCGCTGGTTGCCGCCAAAATATGTACGCATTTCTCATGTTCCCCTTGTAGCGTTTGACGGGATTAGACCCGCGACACGCCATTGGCCAATGGATGTAATTCTTCAGAACTGGTCAGGAAAGAACACGCTGGATGGGGAACGCAGCAGATAAAACAGAAGACATGATCGCCACTCCGTCTGTCGGGCGCCCCGCCCGATAGAACTGGTTACGTCACAAAGGCAGGTCTCCTGGCTTACGGGTCCTTGATATCGGTTCTGTCTTCCCGGCCTGTTGAGCATAGCCAGTGACGGGTCCTGTTAAGAGGACATACGATCCGGTATCTCTCCGCTTACAGTTGCGGGGGCAGCCACCGACTTGTTCCCGGACCCTGATAAGTCCTGCCAGAACGCACGGCGTTCCCTATTAACCCGTTCGCACGGGGCCTTTGATGTAGAGGTAGTGTGACGCACGCCCGCGAGCAGTGCAAGCCTGCCAGCTTCCCGTCTGTGTGAAGGATACCATGCTCTTTCATCGCAGGTTTTTTGGAAAATCCATATTGCGTAGATCACGAAATCTGACGCATATTGCGACCAGCTTTTATGTCGGTGGTGCCGCGCAAGCGGATTAATAGGGAATACCGTAAGCTCTGGCGGGATCTGCGATGATCCGGGAGCCAGTCGGTAGCTGCGTCCGCAACTGTAGGCGGTATGTAGCCGGATCCGATCATCTGATGTCCGATCAGATGGGTCACTGCTTCCAGTAAGGGAGTGGGAAGACAGGACCGAGCTGCCATGATCCGTGAGCCAGGAAACCTGCTACCGTCGCAAACCGTGCTACCGGGCGGGACCGACCGGTGGCAGGAGATCAGCTATGACGCGTTCTTTCGCGTATCGATATATCTATCAAGCCTCCATATGTATGCGGATCGTTAGCCTGTGCTTGAATGAATCCCGGCTTCGTAAGGCAACCTTAGCAACAGACCTCGCGGCCTGCGGCTTATAATTCGCATGTACTTTCCTGACCCCAGGACACAGGTACCTACGTTTTATTCTGATAAAAAGAAATATCCATGAACACAGATATGAGCATGGTACTCCCTTCCATTGCGTCGCGCCTAATGGCGACCATTACGGAGCCAGAGCCGGTTGTTGCAATTCGGATGCTTATTGCGGCCTGTCTGGATCAATCCTCGTCCCTTCGCCTGCGGCTACCAGAGGTAAAGCAGCTTTTCGCCCGCTTTATAGCCGCCATTATGCGTGAAAGGACAGATGCTCTGGAGGCTATTGCCAACTCGGTGGAAAAACAGATCACCGCGCTGTCTTTTCGTCCGTTTACGCCGCGACAGGTTCGACAGATTCTGGGGATCACCAACCAGGAGCGTCTTTTCTGGACACGAGACGGGCGCCTGCACCAGACAGGAACAATCCTGAACAATCAGCGCGGCCAGAAATTCAGAGTTCCTGTATATTGTGCCGAGAGAATTGGATGGCTCAGTCAGAACCCAGACATGATCGCGGCATGGCGTGACGAGGATGCTCGCATCCTGACTCAAGAAGGCCTGTCCGATGCAGATCTTTCCAGTTAATCCGATCCGATTCCCGGTGAAACGAAAAATGGCCTCTCCCGTCCCTTCGCCTGATTTTATTCTCATACAACAGCGGCGACGTCAGCGTTCTGTCTCGGTATCCCGCCTTATGGAATCCGCACCTCTGCGGGAAGATGTAATTCAGGCAATAGCCAAGACTGAACTCCCTGCCCCCAATCCGGAAGACCGCATTCGTGCGGATGGATTTGAAACATTCCTACGTCTGGTACCTTCCGCTGGCCGATTACCCGCTGCGCCGAAGGCGCGGGGCGACTATCTTGAGGAACTGTTTTCGCCCCTGCTATTAGAAGCTCTCGCCTATGTGGATACAGCCCGCGATTTATCGGACACGCACGGGGTCGAGGCGCTCATGGCCTTGCTTCAGGCCTATATTTCCGCGCAATGGACAATTGGCGCGCGTGACGCCGCCATGCACTTGTATAGCGCATCAAGCCCGAACGCCTGATTGACAACATAGTGGCTAACGCGCGGGCGCGTATCCCCACCCGCGTGTTTCGAAGATGAAGACACTGAGTGACCTACACTTATTGGATCGGAGCGACAAGTTTGATTGGCATCAACAAGCTCTTCGTTCCATGCAGGCCGGCATCGCGTTTCGAGGAATTGGGCGTTCCTCTCACTTCGCGCATAATGGAATGAGACCCTTGATTGATGATGGCCCCGCGCGAGCGGGTTAAAAGGGAACGCTGTAACGCTCTGGCTGGACAATTCTGTTCCGGGAGCCAGTCAGCGGCTGCTCCCGCAACTGTATGCGGTATGCCACCAGTTCGTTCACCTGCGGGTGAGCCACTGTTTCCCTTGGGGAATGGGAAGGCATGAACTGGCTGGCCATGATCCGTGAGCCAGGAGACCTGCCATCGTCTGCAAACCACGTCGTCGGGCGGGATGCACCGAAGGCAGGAGATTTCCCATGCGTCATGGGAAGACCAATGCGGCCGATCAATGCCCCCCATGTTTCCTGTTTCTGGCGGAAACATCGTGATGCAGCATCGCGGGACCGGCGCGTTTCTGACAACCGGCCTGAAACGCCCGCATGTTGCTGAAGACCCTTACTGGGCCCTTCAAGCCGGTGCAGCAATGGGCAGCAGGCGCGACAAGGCTATCATGGAAAACGTCCATGGCGTAGATAGCACCCTCGCCGCTCATTCCCATGGCGCGCATCTCGGGGCATCAATCATGCGCTTTTCGATCCGAATTCTCCGATAGATCCGCCGATGTTCCATAATTTTAGTCATGTACGAAGCGACGAAAGACACATCATGAATATTGCGCAAAAAGCAACCTGTGTCTCGCTAATACTCAGTATCATGATTGGAGGGGCTGCTGTTCACGCACAAGTTCCTCCAGCGACAACAGTTCCGCCCGCCGTTCTGGGGCAATGGGTCACCAGAAATCACAAGGGTGTTTTCGAGATCACACGGTGTGGCGACCATCTGTGTGGAAAGCTGGTTGGCCTGAACTATAGTAATGACATCCCACGCGACCAGACGGGCCGTTCGGAATGTGGGTTGCCCATGCTGCGGGACTTCGTGCCGGATCCGGATCAACCAGACCGGTGGAACGGGTCCATTCTCGACCCCAATACCAATCATGTGTATCAAGCGCGCATGTGGGTTAACCAGTCCGGACAACTCAAGTTACGGGGCTATCTCGGGATTCCGATGTTCGGACAGACACAGACATGGCTTCCTTATCGCGGTCATATCGGCCCGAACTGCAAAATGAGCACCTGATCTGCGTGGTGCCTGGTCAGGAGAAGATGCCCATGCGCCTTGAGACGGGGCATGGGCGTCTATCAGTTTATTATCCGATATCTTTCTGGGACGGCATACCATTCTGGATAAGCAGTTGGCGCAGCGCATGATAACTGGAAAGACCTCCTGATTCCGGTCGCCGTCCTGCTCCCGCCAGGCCTGCTGCTCCAGTTCAACAATTTCGCGATCTTCTGTGAAAACACGCTCCGTAAAGGCGATCAGCAGCGGCCACGCCAGATCCAGTAAAAATGGTATTTTCAACCTGCGTATGGAGAGCAGGCCAAATACCCGGTTGATCAATTCTTCCCGGTCCTGTGGCACATATGCAATCCACAGTTCCATGACCGGTTCATCAATCCCCTCCGTCTCGATCCGCAATGTCTGATAGGGATACTGCGTGCGGATGGTCATGACATCCCGATAGGCAAAATCCCGGCCATCCTTGCGACGCTGCCCGTAAATCAGAGCCTCGCTCAGCGGCTGCCTGCCAGACGTGCGGGCAAAGGTATAGCGGGCCTCCACAAAATCCTCACCCCGATCCATGCCTAGAAACCGTGGCTTCATGCTTCCGACCAGTCGGCTGTGCAGAATCTGGTGGTTCATGTCCATCAGGTTTTCATGCATGAAGCTGTAGTGACATTGCACGACTTTTCCAAACCGGCGGGTACGGTAATGGGGGTCACGGACACGTGGAAAGTCCGGCAGCGCAATGCTATCGGATTTTTCCAGATCCCCCATGAACACAAAGATGAGACCATCCTTCTCGCGGCATGCCCATGTCCGCAGTCGTGGCGGTTCGTTTTCCAGCTTCATGCCGGGGGAAAAACACTGGCCACGCCGACTGTATTTCAGTCCATGGTATGCACAGCGAATGAAATCTCCACACACTTCTCCCTTGCTGAGTGGTAACTGCCGGTGGGGGCAAACATCATCCAGCGCAAAGATGGCCCCGGCCTCGGGCCTGACCACCACGATGGGTTGCCCCGCGTACCGTACGCCAATCGCCCTGCCCCGACGAAGCTCGCGAGACCATGCAACCGGATACCAGAAATCCGGATTGCTGCGGACACGACGGATGTCCTGTTGTGGCAAAGCAGCCCCATCCAGGGCGGCTGTTTTCGATGTATTTCCTGTCATGATATTTTCAATGTCTCACGCTGTTATCAGCGCATGGGACAAAACGGATATCATTTTCGCAAAAGTCGCGGATGGATGCGCTGCGACGTGCTATCGTGCGTCGGCTGGCTACGGCCACGATTTCGGACATTTTCTGCGGCAGGACGTTCGTAATGTCCGGATCGGTCAGGGCATTGCTGTCACTTAGCGCACCCGATGGCGCGATCATGAGACGATCCGGCCGATGCGAACGCAGCGTCTGTTCCACGATGCCGTGCGCCATGCTGATGTGGGTAGCGCCGCGCTGCAGCTATCGACCAGCCCCAGCGAGAGCCAGTGATGCGCCGGGAAATGCTGCAGGACATACGGGAAATCGCGATAGCCATGCACAACGTCCACATGCAGGCCGCCAAAAGGTAGCTGCAGCACGAAAGGAAGATGTCGCCCGAAGCCCCCGCTCCCTCCGACCAGAACAAGTGAAGTGCCCCTTGATGCTTCACTGAGGACATGCCAGGCAACATCCATATGGGTCAGCGTGGCTGCGGGCAGGCCAGGATGGGCAAGGATTGGCTCATCAATCTGGATCCAGAAGCATCCCGCGTTGTTCAGTTGTTCGAAGCATTCAATATAGGCGGGTAGCAGGCGCATCAGTCCCTGGCCGACACTGTCTCCCTTTGTCATGCCGCATAACGCAAGGAAACTGACCGGCCCCAGCAGAACAGGCCGGGTGCTGATACCCAGTTGTTCCGCTGCAAGAAATGCGTCGCGGGGCCAGTTGCGCGCAAGATGGAACGCCTGCCCCGGTCTGAGGATGGGCTTTCTGTAATTGCCGTGCATCGGATCACAGGCTGTGACTGTATTGTCGGTGCCCACGCCAAACATGCGGGCAGTCTGCACAACTCTGTCCCGCCATGGGCTATTGGCCGTAGCGATATGGGAAATGCCTGCCGCGTGCTGGCATCGCACCCCACGCATCTCATCAGCATCGGGAAAACCAAGTGTCGCCGTAAGCAGTCTGGCGATATTCGGGAAGTGATCTATGGAATACTGGCGCGCAGGCACGCCTTCGGTCGTGCCATCATGGCACGCGGCTTTCTGCCATACCGGCATTAAGCTTCTCCCGCCTTCGGCACATCCCGTCCGACGGCTTGATGTATGACGATGGCAGGTCTCCTGGCTTACGGATCATGGCCAGCCGGTTCTGCCTTCCCATTTCCTTTTCGGAAACAGTGACTCACCCCGTCCGGGTGAAATGAACCGGCGGCATACCGCCTACAGTTGCGGGAGCAGCCTCCGACTTGGCTCCCGGGTTCATGACCCGGCCGGAGCGTGACGGCGTTCCCTATTAACCCACTCGCGTGGGACCATCGACTTGATAAGACAACATTGTGCCCGAACCGAGCGGCCGGACGCAAGGTGTCATGGGCAGGATGTCCCAGCGGGCCGCACACGTTAGCGGCACAGGGACCACGGAAGGACCGCGTCCTCGACCCGCCGGACCGTTACGCCGTACACGACGCGCATGATGTCATCATCCAGCACCTGCAGGGCCGGGCCATGGCGGATGACGGCGCCATCATCCATCAGCACCAGTTCATCGCAGAAACGGGTCGCCAGAACCAGATCATGCAGCACGACGACGATCCCCTTTCCCTGCCCTGCCTGCTGGCGGAACAGATGCATCATGGACAGGGCATGAGCGGGATCGAGCGCCGCAATCGGCTCGTCCGCCAGTATGACCGGCGTATCGGTCGCCAGCGCACGCGCCAGATTCATGCGAGCCCGCTCCCCGCCTGACAGGTGGCTGGCCGGACGGGCGCACAGGTCCTGCAAGCCGGTGACATCAAGGGCGTGGCCCACCGCCGGGTGACGGACGGCATGGTCGCCCGCCTGCCCATGCGGCAGGCGTCCGAGTGCGACCAGCGCACGCACCGGCATGGGTGGCGGCGTCCCCCCGTCCTGGGGGATGAAGGCAAGTTGCCGGGCGCGCAGCGCGGAAGAGATCTGGCCCATGCTGCGATCAAGAATCCGGACATCCCCATGATCGGGTGCCTCCAGCCCCGCCAGCAGGCGCATGAAGGTACTTTTCCCCGCGCCATTCGGCCCGATCAGGCCAATGACCCGTCCCTGCGCAAGGGTCAGGGACGCGGCCGAGACGACAGCCCGATCCCCGCGCCGGAGCGACACGTCGCGTGCCTGCAGCAGGATCATGACACGGTTCTTTTCAGCATGATGACGCGGGCGAAGAAAACCGGTGCGCCCACCAGTGCCGTTAGCACACCCAGTTGCAGTTCAGGCCCGACCGCCACCACACGCACCACCATATCCGCCAGCAGCAGCAGCAGGCCTCCCCCCAGAAATGACGGCAGGAGCAGACGCGATGGCTGATATCCCACAAGCGGCCGCAACAGATGTGGCACCACCAGCCCCACAAAGCCGATCGCTCCTGAAACCGCCACGCATGAGCCGACGGCTAGCGCCGCGCCCAGCACGATACGCGTCTGGACGCCGCGCGGGCCATGCAGCTGGAAGCCAAGGCTTGCGGCCACATCCTCCCCCAATGTCAGCGCATCCAGCGCACGCCCCGCGGACAGCATGAGCAGCGTGCCACACACCACACCCGGCAGGCAGATCCAGACATGGGTAAAGGTCCGGTCCGTCAATGACCCCATGAGCCAGTGCATGATCTCGAATGACGCATAGGGGCTGGGCACAAGGTTCAGCACCAGTGCTGTCAGGGCTGCGGCAAAACTGCTGAGTGCAGCCCCCGCCAGCAGCAGCACCAGCGTGCCACCACGTCCCACCAGTCCCATCAGCACGGCCGCCGCACACAGCGCCCCCGTCAGCCCACCCAGCGGCAGGGCCGCGATGGACACCTGCATGAGGCCGGTATAGAACACGCTGACCGCCCCAAGTGCCGCTCCACCTGATACCCCCAGGATGCCGGGATCGGCCAGCGGATTGCGTAGATAGCCCTGCAGAACCGCCCCCGACAGGCCAAGCGTCCCGCCCACCAGGATGGCCAGCAGGGTACGCGGCAGGCGCAGGCGCTCCACAATGATCGCGCCTGCGGTATGCCGCCCGGCCAGCAGGTCCGCCAGTGCATGTGAAAACATGATGCGGGTTTCTCCCCACATGAGCGAGGTAACAAACAGCCCCATGACACCAGCCAGAAGCATGACGTTCAGCAGCATGGTTTGATGGGCAGGTTTCATGGGGCGGACATTTCAAGGTTGTGCCGTGCGTTACGCAGCATGACGACACTATCCAGTGTCTGTGGCAGGCCACACAACCAAAGCCGTGCGGGCAGATCCAGATGATGCGGCCCGGCAAAGGCCTGCTTCAACGCCGGGTGATCCAGCATGGACTGTGCAAGGGACGTTCCCTTCCCCGAACGGTCAAGGATCAGGAGATCGGGTGGCCGTGCAATCAGCAGTTCCATGGAAAAACGGGAAGATGACTGGTGCCCCATGATCGTTGCGTAATTACGAAAGCCGGCATGGGCAAGGACATCATCCGGAAGCGAGCCCTTATGGGTGACAAAGCCGTTGGCCGCATAGACGGCTGCTGTGGGATCGGTGGAACCAGGCTCGACCGAAAGGGAGGCCAGGCGCGTGGCAAAGGCCATAGCCAGTTGCTGCCCACGCTCAGGAACGCCGATGGCGTTGGCGACCGTCATGATCTGGACCGGAATATCCGTCAGGGATTGGGCGGGTGGCAGGGCTACAACCTGTGCGCCCCCTTCCCGCCCCGCCTGCATCGCGACGGCCGCGGTATAGATGCCACCCAGCACGACATCGGGATGGGATGCCACGATGCTTTCCGCCGTGGGTCGCAATACGGGAGCCTGTCGTGCCTGTTCGCACAGCACCGCGCTCCAGCAATCCCGGGCGAGCGGCGTAATACCGACGATCTGGCCCGGTTCGGCCAGCAGCAGCAACAACTGGTCGGTGCAGAGATTAAGCGAAGCCACGCGCGGGAGAGCCCATGCCGGTGCCAACGGGACACAGGCAAGGAAACCGGCCATCATCCCTGCGACCACGCTTTTCATGTCAATAATTCAGCATGAAGCCGCCATAACCGGCGCGACCAGGCTGCAGATAGCCGATGGGATCCTCGAACTGGCGGTTCAGCAGGTTGTCGGCGCGGGCATAGACGGAAACGTAGCGGTTGATTTTGTAATTGGCAGCCACGTCGATGGTGAAATAACCATGCCCCTTGGCGCATGTGCTGCAGGACTCGCTGCCAATAACCGGCAGATCACGCCAGCCACTGGTATACAGGATATTGCCCGAAAAGGTCAGGTCGCGAATGGGGGTCCATGTCGTATTGAAATTAAACTTGTGCTGGGGACGGCGTTGCAACTGGACGTCGTTCGTCTCATCCCGGGCGTGGGTCCAGGTATAGCTCAGGTTAAATTCCAGATTGCTCAGCGCCTTCCAGTTCAGGAAGGCTTCCACACCATACATCCGCGCCTTCGCCACATTGGCGTAGGAGTAGTTGTAGTCATATGATGAATCAATCGAAAGCGAGGACTGGATCAGGTTCCTGACCCGGTTGTCATACCAGGTTGCGCCGAAATTCAGACGGTCATGCAGCAGTTTCTGCTCAACACCCGCGTCATAGCCGATCAACTGTTCCGCCTTCAGGTTGGGATTGCCCTTTTCCGAATAACCCACACCCACCTGATTTGCGAATAACTGATACAGCGAAGGACCATGAAAACCGGAACCGGCGCTGGCCTTGATGATGGTTCCGGTGCCCGGCACATGGATTGCCGGGGCCACGCGCCATGTCACGTGGTTGCCGTAGCGCGAATTGGCATCATAGCGAATATTGGCCGCACCATACAGAATATGGTTCCAGTTCCCCTGATACTGCCCGTAACCTGCGGTCGTATCCATGCTGGCGGATGTATCGTATCCGCTGTCCCACATGCTTGAGGCCGTATGGCTGGTATTGAACGTATCATGGAAATGTTCGGCACCGATCAGAAGCTGGCCATACTGCTTGAAATTGAACGTGCCGTGCCAGTCCACCTTAAGTCGGCTGGAACGGTAATAATCCGGGTCTGGATTGACCGGGCTGCCGTAACTCGTGCCCGTCTCCGTCCAGCGGTTGCGGTTGGTCATGTAGCCAAGGCCAAGCACCTGATCAAAAAGCCCGTGAAAGGAAACCAGATGGGCCGTCCCGCGCACGATGGCCTCGTTCTGGTTGTTCTGTTCCCGCACACCCTTATCACCATACAGATTTTCACTTTGCAGGTCATACAGAGAGTAGGAATGATAATTGCTCTGTATCAGCCGTGCGGTCAGGCCAAGATCGAAATTATGGGTGACGTCATAACCCAGCCTGATATTGACGCCACGGTTGTCATTCCGGTTGCCTTCATGCCGCTGCTGCCGGTTGGCCCCATAATAACGCTCGATATAGGAAGGGATATTGTTGAACCCATCCATCCGGTAATGGGAGAATTCTACATTATAATGAAAACGTCCCTTGCTGCCGCGTGCGCCAAAGGTCTGATTGAAGGTACCATACCCACCGCCTTCGATACGGACAAACGGCTTGAAACGGCCCTGCCCCTGTGCCGTGGTAATGTCGATAACCCCCGCCATGGCGTCGGCGCCGTACAGGCCGCTCTGAGGCCCACGCAGTATCTCGATCCGGCCCATGCCGTCGGTTACAAACTGACCGGCATCGAACATGCCATTGGTGGAACTTCCGTCATTGATGTCCATGCCATCCAGGCGGACCTTGACCTCGTTGGAATTATTACCACGCATGAAAATGGATGACGTGCCCCCTGGGCCGCCTGTCTGGACCACGTTCAGGCCCGGTTGGCGTGCCAGAATATCCGTCAGGCTGCGCCGCTGCTGGGTCTGGATCTGCTTTTCCGTGATGATGGTCATGCTGGTGCCGATATCATCGGTGGAGGTCGGCCGACGGGCTGCACTGACGCTGATCAGTTCGGGAAGACCCGTATCCCCCAACGAAACAACGGCTTTCGATTTTTTATTCTCGATGACGTACTGGTTGGCGGACTGTTTTTGCGGCGCGTGCTGTCTGACTGAATCATCGGCACGCGCCACTACAACCCCCATGGTCATCAACGTGGTGGAAGCAATCAGCAGATTACGGAATAGGATCATCTGGTTCAGGTCTCGCGGTCACATCATCGTTGCCACGAGAGCGCGCTGCCACAGGATTTCCGATCTGCACGGAATCCTGTAACACCACACCGTCAGGACACCCCGCCCGACAGTTCCCGGTCGCAACCATCATGACGGCAGGTCTCCTGGCTCACGGCGTAGCGTCCTGCACAACCTTCCCGGAAAACCGCGGTTTCCAGTGCCCGGACCATGACATCCGGTAATGCAAGGACAGACCGTTTACAGTTGCGGGGGCAGCCGGAGCATTGGATCGCAATCCGCACTCTGTTCCCTTTTCATCCCCCCGAAAGGGGACACCGTCGGAACGGTTCTGATCGGATGGGATGTTCTTGTCAACCCGCATTCAATCTTTCAGTATCCTGTCAGGATTGCTGTTATTTTCAGCCTGATTGATGAATCACAGGATATTTCCGATGAAACGTATCACGCCTTCCATGCTGACTTCACTGGCGCTGGATCTCCGTAACGGCTGGAGCATTGGAACATTTGGTGCGATCGGCGAATTCCATCATGTTCCGGATGATAGGGTCTGCCTCACCCCATGTCCTGACGGGCTGGAGATCGTCACCCAACGCGGTGCCATACGCATTAGTCCCAGCGAACCCTTGCATGCCCTTGCGTGGGACTCTCTCGTCGGAAAAGGCAGACGCTGGCGGCATAGCATGGCGTTATGCGGCCCGTTACAACTGACTGCGAAGCATACCCTGAAGGTTCTGGGAAAGGATGCGGACGCTGTCCGACCAGAGGATCGTGATGCGTGGCTGATTGATCTTGGAATTGGCGTGGGTCAGGTCCGGATGTGTGTAAGGACAGAAAATGCCCGCCTGGTTGAAGCCCTTGCTGTTGATACGGATGACCCATTGGCCGTCGTCACGGCTGCATTTGCGCTTCTGATGGAAGCCCAGCCCCACAGGGTCATGCTTTCGCCTGCTGGCAGGCTGGAGGTCTACCAACCCATTCCCGCGCCTGATGGAGACTCTCCACTCGGTGCCCATACCCACCTGCTGCCAAAACTGGTGAAGTTGAAACGGTCCTGCTCTGCTCTCGATCCCATTCCGGAAGGCTGGCAGCCTTTCCTGACACTTCATCCGGCGGCACCGTTCCGACCGTCCGATGATGATTCCCATGATTATGACCGGCTTGCCGATCTATCCTTTCTGCCGTTGCTTGAGGAATTCGGCATGGAGGAAGACTTGCAGGTTTCAGGCACATTCCAGGCCCATGTTCGTCAACATGGAACACCGGAAAATCTGAAAATACCCGCTACAAGACGTGGTCGCGCGCGCATGCATATCGAACTGCTTCGCATGGCAGCGCGGGCTCACGAGGGCATGGAGCGATTTGTGCCTGCCGACACGATCAAGAGCGCTACGGACTGCGGCTGATTCCATGACAGCGATCATGTTGCAGGGCACGGGATCCGATGTCGGAAAGTCCGTTTTGACGGCAGGTTTATGCCGGGTTTTCGCTAACCGTGGCCTGACGGTCCGGCCTTTCAAACCCCAGAATATGTCGAACAATGCCGCCGTGACGGTAGATGGAGGTGAAATCGGTCGGGCGCAGGCACTTCAGGCGCAGGCCTGCCGTATTGCCCCTTCCACCCTTATGAATCCGGTCCTTCTGAAACCGGAAAGTGATCATACAGCGCAGGTTATCGTCCGTGGACGCGCAAAAGGACACCTGCACGCTTCGAATTTTATCGGTGGCCGGGCCGCATTCCTGCCCGAGGTTCTGACCGCCTTCAGGACATTATGTAGCCAATCCGATCTCGTGATTGTCGAGGGCGCGGGCAGCCCGGCGGAAATCAATCTACGTCAGGGCGACATCGCCAATATGGGCTTTGCCAGAGCCGCGAATGTTCCGGTCGTCATGATCGGCGATATAGACCGGGGCGGCGTTATCGCGTCACTCGCCGGTACCCATGCTGTTCTTGATCCAGATGACCGTGAGTTGATCAAGGGATTCATCGTTAATCGCCTCCGGGGAGACGCCAGCATTTTCCAATCTGGGTATGACTTCATAGAAAAGTTTACCGGCTGGAAGGGGCTTGGCGTTCTTCCTTGGATAGACAGTATACGTGAACTGCCTTCTGAAGACAGTATTCCTGAAGATGTTGACTGTTCCGCGGCCTCACGGATCGAGATAGCCGTCCCCCTTATGCCCCGCATTGCCAATTTCGATGATCTTGATGCGCTGGAAGGTGAAACGCATGTAAAGATCACACGGATCCGGCCCGGGCAGCCCCTTCCCGCGTCCGCGCATGTCGTGTTCCTTCCTGGTAGCAAGGCGACAATAGCAGACCTGCAATTTTTCAGGCGGCAGGGATGGGATATTGATCTGGCGGGACACGTCAGGCGGGGTGGATATGTATTCGGTCTCTGCGGTGGCTATCAGATGCTGGGACAGACCATAAATGATCCCGACGGAATAGAAGGGAACCCGACCACGATACCAGGACTTGGACTTCTGGAGGTTGATACCGTTCTGACCCGTGACAAGCAGATCAACCAGACTTCAGGCATGACGCTTTCCGATAGCGCGCGATTCAGCGGCTACGAAATTCATTGTGGGGAAACAGTTCGATCACATCACCGGGTCATGCCCCTAATCAGATGCGACGACGGACGGTTGGACGGAGCAATAAGCCCGGACGGTCGTATTGCAGGCTGCTATGTGCACCGTCTGTTTGACATGACTAGCCAACGCGCGGCATGGCTGGACAGATGGGGCGCACGCTCCGATGGACTGGATTACACAGCGCGGGTGGAACGCGCCCTTGAAACCGTTGCTTCCACCATGGAAAGCAGTCTGGATATTGAAGGGTTACTGCTATTGCCAGATGATCTTCTTTCCGTCTCAGGGCCTTGGTTCGTCAGGGCATCCAGACAAACAGGACAGAGACACCCTGCCTGAGCATCCGTCGGAACCGGCAGGCCACGGGGCTTTTCCATGCACCAGCACGCACCTTCAGGCTGACATGAAAAATCAGCACCGCACTTTTTACACTTTATCATTCTGCGCCTTCCCGTTGTTACCATGACTGGATCAAACAGTCAGTCCGCTGGTTTGGCGTTCTGTCCGGGCCATCTCATGATGGAGGGCATGCCAGTGTGCAAGATTGTTTTTGGCTTCCTGCACGAATGCCGAACGACGAACGGCCTTGAGAAACATACCCTGAACCAGACGGCCAACTCCGTATGTGGGCCGTTCAAACTGGATAAGCAACACTGCCCGATGATCCGATGTATTGTTCTGGACTTCATGAGGGTATGTGTCGTCAAACAGGATACATTTTCCATCCTGCCAGCATAACATTTGATCGTCTATCCGTATCCAGCAATCCCTGTAGTCCTGCGGCACCTGTAAACCCAGATGACAGGTTAACAGCCCTTTGGTCACTCCATTATGCAGCGGAATACGCGCACCAGGTTCAAGGAAAGAAACAAAGGCCGAGTTCAGTCCGGGAATGGCCGCAGCAAACCGTGCTGTGCAGGGCATCCGCCGGCAGTTCTCCAGAACGCAGTTCCCGTAGCCGTAAAGGAAAAATGACTTCCATCTTGTATCGGGTGCAATACGCGTATGGTCTGGCGAAATATCGCGCAGAGCGGGAAAACTGCTTACCCCATGCGTCATAAGGATCCTGAATTCCTCTATAATCCGGAACGCCCGCTGTTCCATGTTGGAAATCCATGGGAAAAGACTGGTATCAAGAACTGGCGTATCGGGAACAAGGGAATTGTGTGCAATCAGCGTGTTTAATAGAGGCCGCACTTTTTTACCAACCCGAATGATAAATGGCCGACTAGCAACAGCATCCGACATGAAATCTATCCTTCTTTAGCCATCCTTTGGTTATTTTTTGTTACAAGATCCTGCATAGCTTGTGCTGGCGGAAAGAAATCACTGTGCCCTACTCGACCAGACCGTTGGATGGCAGACCACTCCGCTTCCGGGAGGCTCTGCTCCTTCCACAGCAGTTTCCATAATAATTTCGCCCAAAGAGAACCCGATACGCGACCTGGCAGACGCGTATGGTCCTGCCGTATGGATATTTTACCGCACACACGTGTTCGGCCGTCACGTCCGGTCGGCATGTAACCAAGCCATATCTCCGCGCATAGTGTGGCATCGTCTTCGGAAGAAAAATAAACGTTCTGGTCAACCAGGGTCGTATCGACCGTCGCCCGCCAGGGCCGTGCCATACCAGGCAGAACCGATAATGGTGTGGAAGCCACAACACGGTAATGACTGGAAATCTGCTGTTCGGTAATGTTCTGATCAAGATAGGTTACCGATCCTGATGTCGTCCTTCTCCCAAAGCGTTGTACATGATCCATCAGAAGCGGAACTGGCGCATTGATTTCGCGTATGAATGTTTCATGACACCAGTCTTTACCATCGTGATGCGTCATGGCGGGAATCAACGCTTCGTCTGCATCGTCGGCATTACCTGAATACAGGAATATCCAGCCTTCTTTCTCCCTACATCCCCAGCCTTCCGCGCGCGGCGGCATTTCTTCCAGAACCATATCAGGAGAATAGCAACGGCCACTGCGTGCAAATTTGATCCCATGCAACGGACATCTGATAAAGGTTCCGCTGACCACGCCACGACTGAGTGGTACCTGACGATGCGTACACCGGTCATCAAGTGCGAACACCAGCCCTGCCTCTGGACGGACAATGACAACCGGTCTGCTGCCGCAATAAACCCCGATTGCTTTTTGATGTCTCAGATCTGCACTGCGCAAAGCGGGATACCATTGTGCATTGTGGTCCGGATCAAAAGGTTGCAGTAGAGTATGTGTCATGCCCATGACAATTCCTCCAAAATCTTGTTAGTGGACGAAGGTCGCCGCCACGCAAGCACGTTGAACCTTCGCCAGGTCTGAAAGTGTATTGTGAACCTCAGGCGGTAATTGCCTACCGTCCTTATTGGTGAAACGCATTGTCGTAGACGGTGTAATAATCACGCGCCTTCGTGGACATTCTGATCGGATCTTATCTATCCATCGCAGCGTGCTATAGACATCCGTTGGAATCCGATTCAGGCCGTCCACAACTCCCAGAAGAAGGTCACAGCGCGGATTAAGATTAGAGAGCACCGATGGAAGTTCTGCGCCGCCGCGCACCATATCGATATGAAGGCCATTCATCGGCAATGACATGACGTGGGGCAGGTTACGCCAGAAGCCCCCTCCTCCCCCGACGAAGACGAGGGATAGTGCATGTCCGGATGCCACCTCTGCCATGCTCCGCCATGCCAGTTCCATCGCCGTCTGGCGTTCTTTCGACATCGGACCAGCCGTTGTGACAGGTTCCGTAATCTGAACCCAGAAACAGCCTGCCGTGGCGAGTTCGTGCAGAATCTCGATGTACACCGGAAGAAGCTTCAATAACAACAGGACAGGGTCCGTGCCGTCAGTCCGGTCACATGCGGCAAGAAAGCTCACTGGCCCTAGAAGCACAGGCACAGTCGCGATCCCGCGTTGCCATGCATCAACAAATGCATCGCGGACAGGATTGCAGCATAAGTGGAAGAACGTCTGATCTGTCAGTTCGGGCATGCGCTTCCTGCCGCACTGAGGAGCCTTCCCCACACCCACCATCTGTGCTGTCTGCCACACGCGATGCCAGTCATCCGGGCAGGAATTGGACGCTACATGCGAGACGCCTGTGCGCCGCTGCAAAGCGGTCAATGCGGGGGTATCAAAACCCGAGAGACCAAGCGTCCCGGTCAGTAGCATGAGGGTTCACCGCAGGTCTGCGCATCATCATGCCAGTTTGTAATTGTGGAAGTGCCGTGTCGTTCAGCGACAGGCAAGCCTATGCAGTGCTGCAAAGCCGTGCTCCTGCCTCCGGTTCATCCCGCCCGGCGGCCGTGAGATCGACAGTGGCAGGTCTCCTGGCTCACGGATTATCGCAGATCGTGTCTACCTTCCCGTTGCTGATACAACAGTGCCCATTCCCCTCAGAAAATGGACGACACGACCCCATACCGCTTACAGTTGCGGGAGCAGCCACCGACTGGCTTCCGGGATGGACCCTGCCGAAGCGGAACGGTGTTCCCTTTTCATCCGTTTGCACGGAACCACTGACTATATAGAAGGCGAATATGCCACCACCTTCCACTTTTCAGCAATGTTTTCCTTTCATTGCTGATCAGACGGCCAAGTACACTCTACGTCTCATCATATTCATACGTTTTATATGATTTAACAATAATATAAATTAGTACTTTCTGTTCGTGTATTTATACTTAAAAAGTAATGCTGCTGTGCAGGCCGAAAATCGCTTCGTCACCTACGCGGCGCAAACCGGTCCAATCCGGCGCGCCGCCCGAAGGGTGCCATACGTACTGGAAATCAGGCTGCATGACCATCCACGGCGTAACCTGCGCCTGATAGGTCAGTTCAAGATGGTTTTCATTGCCCTGCACAAGCGTCTGGCTGTCGCGGTCAAATTGCCGCAGGCCGGAACTGGCGCGACCAATACCCCAGCCCAGACCGATCGTGTCGTTATCGCGCCCCTTGAACGGCGCCTTAAGATTCAGGCCAGCGTCAATGGCGAAGCTGATCTGGTTACGATCACCGCCATTACCCGTGGCGCGTACGAACACGCCCACCGAGCGGGCCGATGTGAGCGACGGCCGCCAGATCATCTGGTCGATGATACCATACACCATCCAGTTACCCCGGTCCCAGCGCGGGGTCAGGTCACTTTGTGGCGTGGCTGCGGTGGCGTTGGCCACGGCAGCTCCTAACGAACCGCCATTGCGGTTGTAACGATAGTCGGCGAACTTCGCGGTATCATAGAACCCGCCCAGCTTGTACACGCCCGGCAGGCCAGGATTCTTGGTCACGTTCGACATGTCGGCCGGCTGCGGGTTAAGCGCGTATTGCAGTTCGGTCATTAGCAGGGCACCGGTGCCCATGTTGAAATTGGTGCCGTTGGCGCATCATAGGTCTGGCTGGTGGGATCGGAATTATAGCCGCTGATGGAGCCGGTAGCCTGCTGGATGGGGGTAGAATTATAGCGGTTACCCGGCGGATTGTCGTCCGCTGCGGCAAACATGAAGGTGAACTTCTCGCTCGGCCGGTAGCGGATCCGGATGGCGGGAGACGACAGCGGCCAGGATGGCCCGCCGCCATACAGGTTGACCGAGGGCGCCATGGGCCAGCCGAAATTGGCGTTGAGGTAAAGCGAGGCGTAATCGCTGATCAGGAACTCGGTATCAAGATCCTGCTGGCCGATCTTTACGTCCAGTTTGCCGCCAAGGAAAGACTGCTGGTACCATAGTTCGAACAGGCGGGTGGAACGGTCAGCCTCAAATCCGCTGACAGGGTTGAAATTGGCCAGATGGTCCTGCGAGATCGAGCGTCCGCGTGTCTGCAGTGCGCTGACATTGAACAGCCCCCCCTTCAGCCCGAACAGTTTCTCGGTATCGACGGTCAGCGTGGGCATGGTTACACCGTCGTAGGACGGGCCGGTGCCTGATCCGCCTGCACCATCATTACCAGAAGCCGAACCGCCAGTCCCGTTGCCCCAGAGTTCATCGACTTCCTGGATGTCGAAGCTGATGCCGTGCTTGTACATCCATGACCGCGCGCCCCACATATTGCCTAGCAGGTTACCGCTGGTGTCGAGTTTATCGTCACCAGCCGCCTTCTCCGCCGCATCGGCTTGCGCGCGCTCCGAATCACGTATGGTTGCTGGGTCGATCTGCTCAACCAGCGGAGTGGAGTTGCCAAGGCGCGCCCGATCTTCCTCGATCTGGGTCTGAGGAGCCTGAGCATAAGCGGCTGAGTATGCGAAGAGACTTCCTACCAGAGTGGAATTGATAAAAAGCAAACGAGCCGAGCGTCGCGTAACGCCCGGAGAGTCAAGAAATGTCATGGAGAGAGCCTGTCGGGGAAGCGTCGGTAAAAGGAGCAACAATTCCGAATGCAGTCATTTCCCGACTGGGAAACAAACACGCATGCCATCGCGACAGAGCGTCAAAGAAGAAAATGCATCACGCCTTGATCCGCCTCCGGCTCCACCCGCCCGGCGACATATCTGAACTCGACGGTAGGTCTCCTGACTCACGGGTCACCACGTTGCATCCGCCTTCCCAACCGAAGTCAGTGGCTGCTACCCAATCTGGTAGCTGAGGACACAATGCTCGCCGTCTACAGTTGCGGGGGCAGCTGTCGACTGAACTCCCGGGGAAATTGCCCCAGCCAGAGTGATACGACATTCCCTTTTCACCCGTTCGCACGGGACCGTCGACTTGATAGACAGTATTATAAAATTCTTATCCCCAAAAAGGCAAGACAGGATAATTAGAGAAATCCCTTCCTGATGGATATTGACCGCCTGCGCTTCGGCGTTTCACCTGCAGCCGTGGTAGTTCATGTCAAATTATGTCAGGCTATGCTCTTTTAGGAGTTTTAGATTAAGGGAGAGTAGATTATACCCCTGCAGGCCATAAACGCGGAAGCCGGTGAAATCCCGGCACGGTTGCGCCACTGTAAGCAGGTGTAGAACACAATTTTCTACCCGAAAGTCAGACCCGCGCATGGCTCCGTTCCGAGCGAAACAGGACGCATTTTTCCTGAGGAGTCGTATAAAATGTCTGATACTGCAATAGGTTCCCACGCCATCCCCTCTCCCGCGCCTATTCCCGTCAGGGAGATAGCGCCGTGGTTGGTTTTCGGCTTACTGATGCTGCTGGCCCTTTATTTTGTCGGCGCAGAGGAAGGGGCGACATCAATTATTCCTGGCATGTATGTGCACGAGTGGGTGCATGACAGTCGCCATCTTCTGGGTTTCCCCTGCCACTGACATGGAAAACAGAATGATGGTCCGCACCCTACTTATTCGCGGAATGCTCGTCGGTTTTCTGGCCGGCATTCTGGTATTCAGTTTCGCAAAAGTTTTTGGAGAACCTCAGGTCGATCATGCCATTGCATTTGAATCTGCCATGGACGAGGCTAAAGCCAAGGCAGATCTGGAGCGAGGCATCCATGATGTTGAAGAGCCGGAACTTGTAAGCCGGAAACTTCAAGCCAGTTACGGATTGCTCACAGGTGTAATGGTTTACTCGACAGCGTTTGGCGGGCTTTTCGCTCTTGTATTTTCTTATGCAAATGGGCGCATGAAAAGCACAGACCTCGTGTTGTGTCTGTTCTGCTGGCGATAACCGGGATTATTGCGGTATATGTGGTGCCAAGCATCAAGTATCCTGCCAACCCGCCATCCGTAGGAAACCCGGATACAATTGGCATGCGGACAGAATTGTATTTTATAATGATGCTGGTCTCCCTACTGGGGATGATCGCAGCCACAATGCTTCAGGGACGCTTACGTCAGCAATATAATGCATGGACATCAACTTATCTTGCAGGCGCGTGTTATATTCTGATTGTCTTTACAACAGGCGAGTTACTTCCTGCGGTTAATGAAGTCCCCTCTAATTTCCCTGCTGATTTGCTCTGGAATTTCAGGATTGATTCCTTAGGCATGCAGATCATCATGTGGACCACACTGGGTCTGGGTTTCGGTGCCTTTACTGAATATGCAAATCGAAACCGGTTTGGATATCGTAATGGCGCTAACATTCAGCTTAATGCCCATTAAAATGGCTTGAAGTTAAAAACGTGAGAACTGGCGTTGACTTGAAGTCACGCCAGATACTCAATGACAATTACGAGATTTTTCCGCGATATTTATGGGAAACTCGCCAATATCCATCACAACGTACTGTTTTCGGTTGCCGATTTCCCCATGCGCCAACAGGCATAGGAAAGGGCGAAAATTTCGCGACCAGATGGTGCCCTTCCCTTTTCTTTCCACAAGCAGTCCAAAACCCAGCATCTGCCCTGACAGAACTACAGACTAATATTAAGCCCGACAATAATATCACGCGTCGCTGTTTCGTGCCCCAGTGTCATGGACACTATGCCCGCCACCGTCATGTCGGCGCTACGCCACAGTTCATCGTTCCAAACAAAGGAGCGATCGGCCCATGCTGATACGATTCAACCATGACTCGGGTTGTCCATCACACCGACAGTTCGCCCCGCTGTCGGGCAAGAGCGTTGGCGATCCTAGCCGAAAGCAGCTTGAATGCTACGGCATTAAGGCGTCATCGCCGTCCCATGCCACATGCGTCCGGATGGTCAAGGGTCAGAAGCAGGCGCGTAACAGGAACCGGGAGATCCGAGATGGGCGGCGAACGGTGCAGTACTGCCCCTTTTGTCGACCAACCGGGATATAACCGCCCTTTCAGAAGGGTGATCCAGCACGCTGGCGTATCATGGATGATCTCGCTGTCAGCATGTTTCCATTGAACCCCAGGGCCAGTGTAGGTGCACAGGAGACGTAACGGAACATGGTCAACATGAAAGCGGCGGCAACTGTCGTGTCTGACTTTTTCCAGCCGGAAGCGGATTTCGGCCAGACCTGACAGGCGCTGATAGCGACGGGCTAGGCACAGGGCATCTTCAGCAAGCGCCTGCGCGCCTGCTGGTAAAAGAGTCCGCAACTCGGTTTCAAGAATTCCAGTAGTGCCCCGACGCAGGAACAGGTCCGGGCCGTGCGCATTCCACAAGGCCGCAGCCTGCATGATATCCTGCCCGAGGTGACGTTCCTGCTGAACGATGAAACAGTCTTGCCTGTCAATGTTCTGGAACGGCATCGGGATGGCAGAAAGCGGACGGGTCGGACAGGACTGTCGCATGTCAGGGCCTTTAGGGATTGTTATATTATAACGTAACATATAAGTTCGGCGGATCGCAACCCAATGAATGGTGTCCGTCATGCGCGAAAGACTTCCGGTAACGGTTCTTTCCGGCTTTCTGGGAGCTGGAAAGACGACGCTTCTCAACCACGTGCTCAATAACCGCGAGGGCCGGAAAGTCGCGGTCATCGTCAATGACATGAGCGACGTGAATATTGACGCCGATCTGGTGCGCGACGGCAGTGACCTGTCCCGAACAAATGAAACGCTGGTCGAGATGAGCAATGGCTGCATCTGCTGCACGTTACGCGATGACCTGCTGCACGAAGTCCGGCGACTGGCGGAAGAAGGCCGCTTCGATTACCTCCTGATTGAATCAACAGGGATTGCGGAGCCGCTTCCGGTTGCAGCGACATTCGAGTTTCGTGACGAGGCGGGCGAGAGCCTGTCCGACATTGCACGGCTCGATACGATGGTCACGGTGGTGGATGCCGTCAACCTGCTGAAGGATTACGCCTCGACGGACTTCCTGCGCGACCGGGGCGAGACAGCGGGCGATGAGGATGACAGGGCGCTGGTTGAGCTGCTGGTCGAGCAGATCGAGTTTGCCGATGTGGTGGTGCTGAACAAGGTCTCGAGCGCTACGCCAGCGCAGCGCGAAGCCGCGCGGCAGGTCATTCAGGCCCTTAACGCCGATGCGGATATTATCGAAACGGATCAGGGCATCGTACCCTGCGCGCGCATTCTCGATACACACCGCTTCGATTACGACCGGGCGCACAAACATCCACTCTGGTACAAGGAACTGTTCGAATTCCACAACCATGTTCCCGAAACCGAGGAATATGGCATCCATACCTTTGTCTGGCGCGCCCGCCGCCCGCTTGTGCCCGAGCGCTTCAAGGCCTTTATCGACTCTTCCTGGCCGGGCGTGATCCGGGCGAAGGGTCATTTCTGGCTGGCGACCCGTCCGCACTGGGTGGGCGAACTGGGGCAGGCCGGAGCCTTGATCCGCACGCAGGCCATGGGGCGGTGGTGGGTAACGATACCCAAAAACCAGTGGCCGGACAGTGATGAATGGCGCGACCTGATCCTGTCGAAATGGGATCCGGTTTATGGGGACCGCCGGCAGGAGATCGTATTTATCGGCACGGCAGAAATGGATGATGCCGCCATTGCCGCGGTGCTGGATGCCTGCCTTGTGCCCGACTTTGATGTGCAGCAGTTCGATCCGTTGCTGTTTGCCCATCTGCCTGACCCATTCCCCGCCTGGGGGCAGGGAGAAATGGCGGATGCGTAAGGTGACGGCAGATAACGAACGGACATTACGCCACGAGATGTGGCGGCGGTATGCAGGCAATGACTGGGCCGCCTTTGACGCGCTGCCCCCAGCAATCCGCCAGCGGGTAACAGCGCATGCCTATGATGCCTGGTCGGTCAATGTGATGATGCTGTGGCAACATTACAAACGGCTTTATGGACGCACGATGCGCGCCGAGCGCGCGCTGATCCGGTATCTTGATTATTGCGAACGGCTGGAGCGCGAAGCTTTCGCGTCACGCTACAGCGCAGCCTACGGCATGGTCCTGCCGCATGACGCCGCCTGCGTGTCAGTGCTGAGGTAAAATCAGTATTTTACTGTCATGGCACTCGTATTTTCAGAGAGCATCCTCATTGGGATCGCCAGCCTGAAAAATAATCCGATGCTGCCCGTTGGGACGATTATGCCTGTAGAGCGTTCAATGGAAATTTCGTGCCTTAACCACGATATTTTCTCGCAAGCGACCTTGGTCATGGTCGGGGAAGACCTGTAGCGACCGGTTCCCCACATCGGCTAGCAAGTGGGAAAGATCCACAATCTCACGTGTCACGAGATGCACCACCTCCCCTTCCTTCTGCAGTCGCCCGACAACCCCAAGCATCTGGCCTGAGAGGACCACACGACGAAAGCGCTCGAACATATCGGGCCAGATAATCACGTTGATCGCCGCCGTTTCATCCTCCAGCGTCATGAACACCACGCCCTCGGCTGAACCGGGTCGCTGGCGGACCAGCACCAACCCAGCCACCGACAGGCTGCTCCTGTCCCTTGCCTCAAAGGCCTGCCGGCACGTCACCATTCCGCGCTCGATAAGATCGGCACGCAGGAACGCCACGGGATGATCCCGCAGGTCAGGCCGGTGCGGTTGTAATCCCGTGCGACCTCGGCCCCGTCCCGCATGGCTGGAGCAGCACGTCGGGTTCTTCCGCTTCACGCATGACGGCGGCTGCGGCAAACAGCTGCAGGGGTTCGTCACGTAATGCCTTGATGGCCCACAGCGCCTCGCGCCGGGCCAGACCCAGCCCCGGCCGGAAGGCGTCCGCCTCGGCCAGATGGGTCAGGGCCGTTCCCTTCACCCCTGCCCTGCGCCACAGATCGTCGACCGAGGCAAAGGGACGGTCGCCCCGCGCCGCCACGATGCGGGCGGCCTCCTCATTGGCCAGCCCTTTCACCAGGTTCATGCCCAGGCGGACGGCAAACAGCCCGTCATCCCGCTCCGGGCCTTCCAGCGTGCTGTCCCAGCGCGAGGCGTTGATGCAGATCGGCCGGATCTCGACCCCGTGTTCGCGCGCATCACGCACAAGCTGCGCCGGGGCATAGAATCCCATGGGCTGGCTGTTCAGGAGTGCTGCCAGAAATACATCCGGATGGGCACATTTCATCCAGGATGACGAATAGGCAAGGATGGCAAATGAGGCGGCATGGCTTTCGGGAAAGCCGTAACTGCCAAACCCCTCCAGTTGCTGGAAGATGCGCTCGGCAAAGGTCTCGGGATAACCGCGCGCCGTCATCCCCTCGATCAGGCGCGTGCGGAAGCGTGAGACCGTGCCGGTATTCTTGAACGTCGCCATGGCCCGGCGCAGACCATGGCCACCTGCATCACCTGTTCCTGGAACAGCGGAATGCCCAGCGTCTTCCTGAGCACCTTTTCGAGTTCCGGCGTCGGGTAGATCTCCTTTTCCTGCCCGGCCCGCCGGCGCAGATAGGGATGCACCATGTCGCCCTTATGTGGACGGCCTTTACGATGCAAGAGGTCACATTGATTGCATTGTCGTATCTTTCTTCTGCGTATTTTCGCTCCAGCGAAATGCACTGATACTGTCATGATGTGGAGATCCGGTCAGATGCGCCCTTATGTCCGGCCTGTTTATGCGAAATCCTTCGCTGGCCATCATGGGTGTTCGCTTGCGTGTCAGGCACCAATCTGGATCTCGTGCTCAATGGCACATGGGGACATTCGGTATTGCCTGAACTGCTTCTGATTACAGTCTTTCCCATCACGCGGTCAGTGCATACTGCCGGATCTACCGGGGCTTATTCCGGTATCCATCATCCTGGTGGTACATGTCAGACTATAGCGACACTGCGACCGGCCGGACGATAGATCTCTTTGCGCGACAACAAAACCCAGATGATCCGGGCCAGCTTGTTGCTAACGCCACGGTTGCCAGACGGCCCGGGCGACGTTCCAGAAGCTTGCAAAGCCATACTCCCGCAGCGCTATCCCATTTCTGTGCGCGGTAAAGCATGGATGTTGCGCTCAGAACGAGCATCTTTCTTATTTCCCGGTTGCCCGTTTTGGTAATTCTGCCCAATCGGGTTTTTCCGCCCGATGAATGCTGGCGCGGTACGAGACCAAGCCAGGCTGCGAAGTGCCGGGCCGTATCGAAGGCCCCAATATCGGTAACAGACGCGACAATCAGGGAGGCGGTTACCGGACCAATGCCCGGGATGGTCAAAAGACGGCGAGCATCTTCATCCTGTTTGGCATGTGTCCGGATACCTCCTTCCAGGTTTTCTATGCTTTCGTTCAGTCGACCATACTGTTCAAAGAGCAGCATGGTTGTCTGTTTCAGGGCATCAGGCAAATTGGATGAGGTTTCGATTTTCGCCAGAAGTTCGGGCAGACGGGCATTTCCAAGGGGAACAATCAAACCGAATTCCGCTGCAAGTGCACGCAACGCATTCACCAGCATCGTTTGCTGTTTGACCAGAAGGGTACGAGTTGAGTGCAGCGATAACAGGCTTTGCTGCTCCCGATTTTTAATCGGGACGAAGCGCGTGTCGGGATGGATCGCGGCAAGACAAATCGCGGCGGCATCAACAGCATCGTTTTTCTTGCCACGTTTGACAAATGGTTTGACCATTTCAGGGGGAATGAGTTTTACCTCATGACCGGTGTCACGGATGACACGAGCCCAGTGATGCGACGTGCTACAGGCTTCGAGTACGACCAGGCAGCGCTCCAGCCTTTCAAAGAATGAGATAACTTCACTCCGCCCGAGTTTCTTCTTGAGCAGACATTTTCCGCTTGCGTCCGTGCCATGCACTTGAAAAACAGACTTGGCGATATCCAGGCCGATTATGGTAACTTTCATCCGGGCGGTCTCCTCTGAATGGTCTTCCGACCTCATCATGGCACATTGATGTCGCATGGAGCCGTCCACCCCATCTGGATAGGACCGGGCCGGACAATGGCCACCTCGATCACCAGATCATAGAACACCCGGGGCCTGAGACGTGGCAGCATGGACATCTGGCGCGGGATTCGATCTGGAACACCCCGATCGTGTCCGCCTTCCGGATCATGCGTAGGTCCGCGGATCCTCGGCCGGAATGGTCTGCAGCGTGTAATGCTGCCCCTTGTGTTCGGCCAGAAGGTCCAGCCCTTTCTTCATGCAGGTCAGCATGCCCAGCGCCAGCACATCGACCTTCATGAATTTCAGGACGTCGATATCGTCCTTGTCCCATTCGATGATCTGGCGAGCGTCCATGGCCGCCGGTTCGATCGGTACCAGTTCATCCAGCCGGTCATGGGTCAGGACAAACCCGCCGGGATGCTGCGACAGGTGGCGCGGCACGCCGATCAGGCAGCGCGCCAGATCCAGCGTCAGCCGGATGCGCCGGTCGGACAGGTCGATCCCTGTCTCATTCAGCGCGTCCTCATCCAGCTTCCGCCCCCAGCCCCAGATCTGGCCGGACAGGGTGCGAATCAGGTCTTCGGGCAGACCCATGACCTTGCCGACATCGCGCAGCGCCCCCTTCGCACGATAACGCGTGACCACCGCCGTAAGGGCAGCGTGGTTACGACCATAATGGCCGTAAATCCACTGGATCACCTGCTCCCGGCGCGCATGCTCAAAATCCACGTCGATATCGGGCGGCTCGCGGCGCTCTTCGGAGACGAAGCGTTCGAAGATCAGCGACGTCCGTGCCGGATCGATGGCGGTAATGCCCAGCACGTAGCAGACAGCGGAATTGGCTGCCGATCCCCGCCCCTGGCACAGGATGCCCTGCGATCGGGCGTAACGGACGATACTGTGGACGGTCAGGAAATACGGCGCATAATCCATGCGCCCGATCAGGGCGAGTTCATGGCTGAGGGTTTTCCTGACCTCGGGCCGAATCCTTCGGGATAGGCCGCTGCCGCCCCTTCCCAGGTCAGGGCTTCGAGCGCCTGCTGCGGCGTCTGGCCGGGGACGGAGACCTCGTCTGGATACTGGTAGGCCAGGTCATCAAGACTGAAGCGACAATGGGCCACGATCTCACGGGTCCGGTCGATCGCCTCGGGATACCGGCTGAACAGCCGGGCCATTTCCGCGGGCGGCTTGAGGTAGCGGTCTGCATGGCGCTCCCGCGCGAACCCGGCTTCATCGATGGTGGTGTGGTTGCGGATGCAGGTCACCACATCCTGCAGGATGCGCCGGTCATGGGTGTGGAACAGCACGTCATTGGTCACGACCATTGGCACCCGCGCCTGATGGACGAGGTTCGCCAGTTCATACAGCCGCATCTGGTCATTGGGCCGGCGCCGTAGGGTCAGCGCCATGGAGGCCCGGTCGGCAAAGGCGTCCTTCAGCTTGCGCAGATGCAGGGCGCAGGCATCATCCGCCGTATCCGGGAGCAGGATCACAAGGAGGCCCTCGCCCCATGCCACCAGATCCTCCCAGAGCAGATGGCATTTCCCCTTCCCGGCCCGGGCCTTGCCAAGGCTCAGCAGTCGGCACAGGCGACCATAGGCGGCCCGGTCCGTCGAGTAGACCAGCACGGGCGCGAAATCGGCGAGGTCGAGACGGCAGCCCACGACCAGGCGGATGCCGGTCTCTTTGGCCGCGACATGGGCCTGCACCATGCCTGCCAGGGAATTGCGGTCGCAGATCCCCAGCGCTTCAATGCCAAGGGCCTTTGCCTGCTCGAACAGTTCAATTGGTGAGGACGCGCCGCGCAGGAACGAGAAATACGTCGTCACCTGCAGTTCGGCGTACTGCACACTCATTCAAAGAGACCGTGCAGGAACCAGCCCTGCGAACCCGTTTCACCATGTTCGCCATCCCCGGTCCGGTAAACCCAGAATGTCTCTCCGCTGGTGTCTTCCACCCGAAAATAGTCCCGCACGGTGGTCAGTTCGGCATCGCCTTCCACCATTCGCCAAACACCCGCTCGGGGCCATCAGCGCATCTGATCCGGCGGCGGATGCCACGCCAGATGAAGAAGACCGGCGGATGGTCGGGCAGTACCGCCATGGTCTGGATCGGCTCGGGACGGGGCAGCAGGCGCGTGGGGCGCGGCCAGTGATCAGGCCAGTCCCTTGCGTCCTCGGATGCGAGGGCAGGCACGCGGCAGACGGCCCGTTCCGGCACGTCGCTTTCCACCGGGGCGAAGCGATACAGGGCCTGCGTGCCGACACGGTTGGCAAGGGTGTCGATCAGGTCGGAGACGTCGGCCTCTTCCTCCTCGATCAGGGCGGATACACCCTGGCGGTGCAGGATCGGCTCGGCCAGTGACGCCGTCAGCACCATGCGCTCGATCCCGAAGCCGGATCGATGGTCTCGATCCTGTCACAGAGCAGACGGGTCAGGCGTCTGACGTCCCGCACCGGCATGGCCGTGGCCACGCGGACGGCCTCGGTGCGGCTGTCCACCCGGTGCAGCAGCAGGTCGAGGCGACGCACGCCCTGCTCGCGTTCCTCCAGCCCGGCGCACAGGGGCGGGACGAGTTTGGTGATGTAGCGGGCTATGGTCTCGGCTGCGCTGATCGGTTCGGCAAAGTTCCGGCTGACCTGCACCGGCGTCTGCAGCCGGACCGGGACAATGGCTTCCGCCTGCCGTCCGAAAGCCTGGTCCAGCCTGCGGGCGACATCCGGACCGAAGCGCAGGGCCAGCGGCGCACGCGGCATGCCGGCCAGCGGGCCGATGCGTGATACGCCCAGCCCATGGAGGCCATCGATGATATCCACCGGCAGGCGCAGGGCTTCAATGGGCAGGTCGGCAATCGCTGCCGCAGTCTCACCAGGCGGCACGAGGGTGATGCGTTCCCGGCCATAGCGCGCCAGCGCATGGGCCGCACCCCATGTATCGGCAATCGCGGCCCGGGCCGTGATCCCGGACTCCTTCAGGCGGGTAACCATGTTCTCCAGCATGACGGCCTCGCCCCCATGCAGGTGATCGGCACCGGTCGTATCCAGCACGATGCCGTCTGGCGGATCGGGGGCCACGATGGGGGCGATGCGGTGCTGGAACCACAGGGCCAGCCGCTCCAGCCCTGCCCGGTCACCGTCCGGGTCGGCATCCATGATGAGCAGATCGGGATGGAGCGCCTGCGCTTTCGCGACAGGCGTGCCGGGACGCAGGCCCAGCCTGCGGG